>NZ_DBHLAM010000041.1:22214-38283 GCF_057314195.1 Rodentibacter sp.
GCGGTGCTATTTCGTAACTCCGTTTTCGAGCTACTATTTGACCGTACTTTTTTCTTTCCTAATCCCGCGACACCCGAATCGTTTGCTTAATATGTTTGAGATTTGCCACGATGGTAAATGTCATGACGACCAATAACGCCCAAGCGCTCCACTTGCTCACGTGCACCAAAGACCAGGCACCGATTTGATTTGGATAGCGCCAAATGCCAATCAGCGTGCCGAGATTCTCCGCTAACCAAATAAAGAAGCCAATCAACATAAAAGACAGTAACAACGGCATGCGGCGAGGTTTATCATAAGGCGTGAAATATACCGCAGTGCGGGCGTAGAGCCCCAATGCGAACGCCGCCAAATACCATCGGTAATCACCAATGTAATGATGGGTGAAAAAATTTAGATAAATGAGAACCGCGGTTAGTGTCGATAAAACATAGGGCGGATGACTGCGAATTTGCAAACTAAACAAACGCCACGCCTGAATGATATAACTGCCTACCGCGGCATACATAAATCCTGTGAACAAAGGCACGCCGAAGATTTTAGTGTAAGCAAAATCAGGATACGCCCAAGATTGAATGGAAGAGGAGGTTTTGAACAATTCCAAAGCAAAACCCACGAGGTGAAACAGGGTGATGGATTTGATTTCATCTAATGTTTCCAGCTTGAAATGAAACATCAGATATTGCACCATTAACGCAAAAATTAACAATAAATCGTAGCGGGGAATGCCGGCAATACCGTTTTTCGGCATGAGGAACATGGCAATAAAAAACACACCGGCAAATAGACAGGCTCGGGCTTCTTTCAAACCGAAAAACCAAAACTCAAACCAAAAACGTTTGATTCTTTTCAACTGAGGATTTGGTTGATGATTCATCAGCCATAAATCGATTTTATTCAACATGTTATTCTTCTTATTGCATCACAAAATGTCGCATTATTATGCCCGAAGTTCCTCAAGTTGAATATGACTTGCCTATGTGATTTTCGTCTTTTTCAAGCGTAACGCATTGCTTAATACGGAAATCGAACTCATCGCCATCGCCGCGCCGGCAACCACCGGACTGAGCAAACCCAATGCAGCTAGCGGAATGCCTAACACGTTATAAATAAAGGCAAAGAACAGGTTTTGTTTAATGTTTTTCAAGGTTGCACGAGAAATCAACAAGGCATCCACCAACTGATTGACCGAATGCTGCATCAGGGTTACCGACGCACTGTGTTGCGCTACATCCGCACCATCATGCATGGCGAAGCTCACATTCGCCACAGCCAATGCCGGCGCGTAATTCACCCCATCCCCTACCATAGCGACCACGTTGCCATTTTCTTGGAGAATTTTGACCGCACTTTGCGGTAGGCTACTTCTACGCTGGTTTGCGATCCTTGCGGTGATTATACCTGGCAATTGTTTGACAAAATCGAAACGCTTTTTCCAACGCAAGGCGAATTTTTAGTCTATGAATTTCCGCCTGAACTCGAAATGAAAGCAGGATATGTCGGCGCCTTATTAAATCCAACAAAAAGTGCGATCGAATTTTTCCAACTTTTACATTCACAACGAGCTAAACAAGGCATTCAAAATCACGGCTTTTTACCGGAATAAATCTTGCATTTGGGCGTATTCACCGCTAGAATGCGGACCTCTTGTCATCGCTGAGTTAGAGATCGGCGAATGATGTATCAACAACCCTACCTTTTAGGAGTAAAACATGTCTCTAAGTACTGAAAAAAAAGCAGCAATCGTTGCTGAATTTGGTCGTGATGGTTTATTACGTATGGTTTCTCGTCGTCGTAAACTTTTAGACTACTTAAAACGCACTGATCTGGCTTTATACCAAAGCACTATCGCTCGTTTAGGTTTACGTCGTTAATTTTTATTACGCTAAAAAATCAAGCCCTCGAAATTCGAGGGCTTTTTTGTGTCTGTTATTTGGAAAATAAAATCGTGCTCGATATTTGCAGGACGTTCTATTGCCGGCCAACACTAAAATGCCCCACAAAATAGCACCGCATCGGAGCCGGTTTCAATGCGGTGCTGTTTTGAGATCAGGGCTTTTATTTTTTTATATAAGATTTTAAGGTCTGTTCCACTTCATAAATCCAATCGAGTTCGTGTTGGGTGAAGCCTGCTTGAATTCGCGCGTCCGTGTTAATCACGCCTTTAAAAATTACAATGCGATATTTGTGCAAAAGTTCGGTGAAGCATTGCATCGCGTCGAGTCCGCGTTTGGCCGAAAGGGCGTGATACCAATGATTACCGATGTACACATGGCCGATTTCGTCACGCAAAATGACATCCAAAATGCGCACCGCATTGAAATCTTTTCGTTGGGCGATTTTTTCTTGCAGTATGGGCGTGGCGTCCAGCCCGCGCGCTTCTAATACGCGCGGTACCAATGCCATGCGTTCCCAAATGTCATGGGCAGTAGCTTGCGCCATTTCCCAAAGCCCGGCGTGCGCTTCAAAGTCGCCGTATTGATAACCGAGGGTTTTTAAGTGTTCGTTCACCAAGGCAAAATGCGTGCTTTCTTCACGTGCCACGCGTAACCAATCTTTTACGAACATCATACCGTCTTCCAATTCGTTTTGCGCATTGCGTCCAAATCGCCAAGCGGCATCCAGACCTAAATTGATCGCGTTAAATTCGATATGGGCAATGGCGTGCAGCGTGGCGGCATAGCCTTCTGTCGTGGCAAAAGAGCGTTTCGGCACATCTTTCGGCGCGACTAAATGCGGTTTGGCGGGAAAACCCGCGATATTTTCATGCTCCGCGACAATGGGGAAATCGTCGGGGCAGGTTAAATTGATGGTAGGCAAAACATCGTCGTAAAGCGTATTCACTAATGCGCATTTCTTTTGCGGATCGGTTTCCTGCAAGGCTTGCATGACTTTTTGCCAAAATTCGGTTTGCATATTTTTTCCTTAAAAGGCGATTATGGTTGATAACGAATTAAACCTTCTTGTTGCGTAGTGGCAATCAGTTTGCCGTCTTGCGAGAAAATTTGCCCGCGCGCCAAACCGCGACCGCCGAAGGCATTATTGCTTTCGATGGCGTGTAAATGCCAGTGATTCAAATCGAACGGGCGGTGGAACCAAATGTTGTGATCGATGGTGGCTACTTTCATACCTTGTTGCAGGAAGCCTTTTTTGTGCGGGTGCAATGCAGTTAAGATACAGTGAAAATCGGAAAAATAGGCAAGTAAACATTGCTGAATTTTTTGTTCAAGAGGCGCCGTGCCGTGGGTTTTAAACCACGAATATTGTTGCGGCGGCAATGCGGTGCCGTTGAACGGGTTGTTTAGATATTTGGTGCGAATCTCGTAAGGACGTTCCGCCGCAAATTTTTCTTTTAACGGCGAAGGCAAACTTAGTGCAACTTTTTGCAGCATCGCATTTTCATCAATAAAACTTTCCGGCTGCTCGACATCAGGCATCACACTTTGATGCTCAAAGCCGTCCTCCGGCATTTGGAAGGATGCCGTTACATGGCAAATCGGGTTTTTATGCTGAATTGCTTTTACGCGCAAGGCGGAGAAATTTCTGCCTTCGCGCAAAGTTTCTACATCGTAAATAATCGGATACTGGCTATCGCCGGGCGCAAGAAAATAGGCATGACAAGAATGCAAAATGCGTTCCGTCGGCGCCACTTGCATAGCGGCGGATAAGGCTTGGGCGACTACTTGACCGCCGAAAACTTGGCGAAATCCTAAATCTTGGCTGGCGCCGCGGAAAATTAAATCGTCGATTTTTTCTAACTTTAACAATTCGATTAAATGGCTGAGTGTGTTTGACATGGCGTTCCTTAATTGGAGAAAAAATGCGGGTTATTTTAGCGGAATTTTGATGATGCGCCAAAATCATGGCGTGTGTTGGCATGCTGAGAGCATAACAAGCGCGGTATATTTTCAAAAACTTTCGGTGTGACCAAATGGAAAAAACATCTGAGCGATATATGCATTCGCATCCAAAAATAGCACCGCATTGAAGAGGCTTCCAATGCGGTGCTGTTTGGTGAGGTCATTTTAGCGTTGTGTCATCGCGACATAATTTCAAAAACTTTTTAAAAATGTACCGCACTTTTATTTGGGGCAGGATTTAGAACAGAGAACTTAGGAAATTAAAGATGTTTCACTCTCCGTTTAACCTCTTCCTGTTTTCCGGCATTGAACGGGCGGGCGTCCGGGCTGCCTAAATATCCGCACACACGGCGCGTAACGGACACTTTGGTGCTGTCGTGATTGCCGCATTTCGGGCAAACGAAGCCTTTGCTGGTGCATTCGAATTCGCCGGTGAAACCGCATTCGTAGCATTCGTCAATTGGTGTGTTGGTGCCGTAGTAAGGGACGCGGTCGTAGCTGTAATCCCACACGTCTTCCAAGGCTTTTAAATTATGTTGAATGTTCGGATATTCGCCGTAGCAAATAAAACCGCCGCAAGCCAATGGTGGGTATGCCATTTCAAAATCCAGTTTGTCATAAGGATTAACTTTCTTTTCCACGTCTAAATGGTAGCTGTTGGTGTAATAACCTTTGTCGGTTACGCCTTCAATGATGCCGAATCGTTTGGTATCGAGGCGGCAGAATCGGTCGCATAGGTTTTCACTTGGGGTGGAGTAAAGACTGAATGCGTAGCCGGTTTCTTTTTGCCAACGTTTTACTGCTTGGTTTAAATGGCGCACGATGGCGATGCCTTTTTCGCGCAGTTGTTCGTCGTCAAAAATATGACCTCGGTGATAAAGCGCGTTAATCGTTTCGTGGATTCCGATGTAACCGAGGGAAATGGAAGCGCGGCCGTTTTTAAAAATCTGTGCGATCTTGTCGTCAGCGTTCAAGCGTACGCCACACGCGCCTTCCATATAAAGAATTGGCGCTACGCGCGCTTTCGTATTTTCTAGACGGGCAATTCGAGTCATTAAGGCTTTTTTAGCAAGATTTAAACGTTCGTCTAAAATGCGGTAGAAATCGGCTTCGTTTTTAGATTCCAGAGCGATACGCGGAAGATTCAAACTTACCACACCTAAATTATTGCGTCCGTCGTGAATTTCTTCACCGTTTTCTTCATAAGCCCCTAAGAAACTGCGACAGCCCATCGGTGCTTTGAAAGAACCGGTGACTTTCAGCACTTGGTCGTAATTCAGAATATCCGGATACATACGTTTAGATGCACATTCCAAGGCGAGTTGTTTGATGTCGTAATTCGGCTCGCCTTCTGCTTGGTTTAAGCCTTTTTTAATCGTGAACACGAGTTTTGGGAACACCGGCGTTTTATGATTTTTACCCAAGCCGCGGATGCGATTTTTCAAAATGGCTTGTTGAATTAAGCGCGCTTGCCAACTCGTGCCTAAGCCGAAACCAAAGGTTACAAAAGGCGTTTGACCGTTGGATGTATGCAATGTATTGACTTCATATTCTAAAGATTGAAAGGCGTCAAAACATTCTTTTTCAATGAGTGCTTTGGCGTAGCCCTCGGCATCGGGCACTTTCCAATCTTGCGCATTTTTTAAATGTTTTTCGTAGCTGATTTGCACGTAAGGTTCGAGCACTTCATCAATGCGGTTAATGGTGGTACCGCCGTAAATATGGCTTGCCACTTGTGCGATAATTTGCGCCGTAACCGCCGTTGCTGTGCCGATTGATTTCGGCGGTTCGATTTCCGCATTGCCCATTTTGAAACCGCGAGAAAGCATGCCTTTTAGATCTACCAACATACAGTTAAACATTGGGAAAAACGGCGCATAATCTAAATCGTGATAGTGAATTTCCCCTTTTTCGTGAGCTTCCACTACATCGCGCGGCAGAATGTAATGTTTGGCATAATGTTTCGCCACGATGCCGGCGAGCAAATCGCGCTGAGTTGGAATGACTTTGGCGTCTTTATTGGCATTTTCGTTAAGTAATTCCACATTGCTTTGTTCAATCAAGCCCTCGATTTCTTTGGTGAGTTGGCTGCGTTTTTCGCGGGCCAAATCGCGGTCATGACGATATTCGATATAAGCGCGCGCTATCTGCGGATAGCAACTCGCCATGAGTTTATCTTCGACGATTTTTTGGATTTGATTGATATCGATTTCGCCTTGATAACGAGTAAAAATTTCGTTGCCGACATCTTGTCCGATTTGATGGCAATAAAATTCATCGGAAATATTGACCGCATTTGCGGCTTTTTTGACGGCGTTAATGATGCGTTGAATTTCAAAATCTGCGCGTGAACCGTCACGCTTGATAATAGAAAATGTACTCATTGTATGCTCCCGATATATTGTGTTTTTGAAATATGGCAAACACTATATATAGATCAAAATGAATAATCAACACACAATATGTAGTGTTTTTGTGATGATTTTAAGATGAAAATAAGGCTGGATGATTGATATTATTGAAGGGAGTAAAATTTCTTGATGAGAATTAATCTCAAATAAAATATTATTTTTGTGATCTTGATCAAGGTTTTTATGAAAATAAAGAAAGTTGAAAATTTAGTGTCATGGCGCGAATGCATGGAACAATTGCTGAGTTGACACATAAATCGGCCTTATAAAATAGCACCGCATTGGAATGGGCTCCAATGCGGTGCTATTTTGTGAGGGTAATTTCGCTTTCTATAACGCTTTAATTTTGAAAAAATTGACCGGCTTTGTTCGGTATTATGCTGCAACCATTACCATCGCTGGACGAATTACGCGACCGTTCAAAATGTAGCCTTTTTGTAGAACGGCGGTAATATGATTGGATTCGACGCCTTCCGCCGGTTGCATGGAAATCGCTTGGTGCAAATCAGGATTAAAGAGTTCACCTACCGCACCGATCGGTTCCACTCCAAAACGGGCTACGGTTGAAAGCAATTCTTTTAAAGTCAGCTGCACACCGTCAAATAATGCTTTTACACTTTCGTCTTCAGTATTCGCCGGGGTCGCAAGGGCGCGTTCTAAATTGTCGATGGTATTTAAAATATCTTTCGAGAATTTTTCTAAGGCGAATTTGTGGGCTTTTTCTATGTCTTGTTCGGTACGACGACGAATATTGTCGATTTCCGCGCGTGTGCGAAGTAGCAAATCTTGCTCTTTTTTAGCAGTTTCTTCCACTTGCGCTTTAAGTTGTTCTTCTAATTCTTGAACCCGCGCAATAGCTTCTTCTAACGGATCCGCCGATTGTGGCTCATTTTCTTGCTGAATTTCTTCAACAGCTTTTTCATTTACGTTCGTTTTTTGCTCTTGTTCAGACATTTTGTTCTCCATTAATTTAAAAATTGGCGGCATTTTAGCAAAACTAAACTGCTCTGTAATATAATGACGAAAATTTTGAATTCAAGGCGGCGGAATCCCGCTTATTTTACAAAGATGAACGAGTTATATCATTCCTTTAAAACCATCGGACTGGCAGGGAAACCGCGTAACGATGTGAATTTGCAAATGCATAAGAATGTGTATCACTGGCTGACCGAGCGCGGTTATCAAGTGCTGGTGGAAAAAGAGGGCACGGAAACGCTTGAACTCCCAAGCACCGCATTGGCAACGCTGGATGATATCGGGCAACGGGCGCAACTTGTGATTGTGATCGGGGGCGACGGAAATATGCTTGGACGCGCTCGGATTCTGGCCAAATACAATATTCCGCTTATCGGCATTAATCGAGGTAATCTTGGTTTTTTGACGGATATTGATCCGAAAAATGCTTATGCGCAGCTTGAAGCTTGTCTTGAGCGCGGAGAGTTTTTCGTGGAAGAACGTTTTCTGTTGGAAGCTAAAATCGAGCGAAGCAATGAAATTATTGCGCAAGGCATTGCCATCAATGAAGCTGTAATTCATCCGGCAAAAATCGCACATATGATTGATTTCCATGTGTATATTAACGATAAACTCGCATTTTCGCAGCGTTCCGACGGGCTAATTGTTGCTACGCCAACGGGGTCTACCGCCTATTCTCTTTCTGCCGGCGGGCCAATTTTAACGCCGAATTTAAACGCCATCGCTTTGGTGCCGATGTTTCCTCATACACTTTCTTCTCGTCCTTTGGTTGTGGATGGCGACAGTAAAATTTCTATCCGTTTTGCCGAACACAATACTTCTCAACTTGAAGTGGGCTGCGATAGCCAAATCGCTTTAAGTTTCTCGCCCGACGATGTTGTGCATATCGAAAAAAGCATGCATAAGTTGCGCTTACTTCATCTCAAAACCTACAATTATTACAATGTGTTAAGTGCCAAATTAGGCTGGTTAAAAAATTTCTGATAAATCATAAAAAATACTTTACTGTATATGAAATCAGTATTAATATAAAAATATACAGTAATGAAGGATTTTTTATGCTTACTCAACTTACCATTAATAATTTTGCCATTGTCCGCCAATTGGAAATTGAACTTGCTAAAGGAATGTCGGTGATCACAGGTGAAACCGGCGCGGGGAAATCTATTGCGATTGATGCGTTGGGATTATGTTTAGGACAACGTGTTGAAAGTTCAATGGTAAGGGATGGGCAGGAGCGCGCGGAAATTTGTGCGAGTTTTTATATTGAGCCGCATAATCCCGCTTACCAGTGGTTGCAAGAGCAAGAATTGCAAGATCCCGATAATCCTTCCGACTGTATTTTACGCCGCCTGATTAACGCGGATGGCCGTTCGAAAGCTTTTATTAATAGTACGCCTGTTTCTGCAGCGCAACTTAAAGAAATTGGGCAATACCTTATCCACATTAACGGGCAGCACGCCTCTCAGTTATTACTCAAAAACGACTATCAACTTCAACTCATCGATAGCTTCGCGCAGCATTCAGACTTGTTAAATCAAATGCGTGAAGATTATCGCGCATGGAAAAATCTTCAAACCCAAGTCAAAACTTTCCGACAAAAAGTGACTGAGAATGAAGCAAAGAAACAGCTTTTACAGTATCAAGTGGAAGAGTTAGACGAATTTAATTTACGTCCGAATGAATATCTTGAATTGGAAGAAGATCAGCGTCGTTTATCCAATAGCGAGCAGTTAACCCAGCTTTCGCAATCGGCATTGCAGATTCTAAGCGAAAATGAAACGGTTAATGTTGATACGATGCTATATCGTGCAACGCAATATATTAATGAGCTTGTAGAGCTTGATCCACATTATGCGGGAGCACAGGCTCTCCTTAACGACGCATTAATTCAAGTGCAAGAAGCAACAAATGAGATACAGAATTTATCTTCCGGTATCGAACAAGATCCGATGTTATTACTAGAAATCGAACAACGCATGGGACAGGCTTTACAGCTTGCCAAAAAGCATAATGTTAAACCGCAAGATTTGGTTGAATGCCATCACAAATTAAAAGCGGAATTGGCGACGCTTGCCGATGTTTCCGAAAGTGAAGAGACCTTGATCGCTCAAGAAAAAGTAGCGTTTACTCAAATGTTAGCAATGGCAACCGCATTAAGCGCAAGTCGTAAGAAGGCGGCGGATAAACTGGCGCAGCAGGTCACTAAATACATTAAGCAACTTGCTATGGAAAATGCGGAATTTTATATAGAAGTCGATGCCGATAATGACAATGTATCCGCAAACGGCGTGGATGCGGTGCTGTTTACTTTACGCAGTAACTTAGGACAACCCGCTCAGCCGTTAGCAAAAGTAGCGTCCGGCGGTGAACTTTCTCGTATTTCATTGGCTATTCAAGTGTTAACTTCAGATCAATCCGCCATTCCAACATTGATTTTCGATGAAGTAGATGTAGGGATTAGTGGCTCTACGGCGAGCGTTGTGGGTAAATTGCTACGCCAATTAGGTGATAAATGTCAAGTGCTGTGCGTAACGCATTTACCGCAAGTTGCATGCTGCGGACATAATCAATTCAACGTTGAAAAATTTATCATTGATAAAAAAACTGAGACAAAAATGACTGCTCTTTCACAAGAGGAACGCGTTCCTGCATTGGCACGTTTACTTGGTGGTAGTCAAATTACGGGGTTGGCATTGGCCAATGCAAGAGAAATGTTGGAGTCGGTTATTTAATAATTTCTCGGATAATTAAATCATCCGAGAAGTGACAGTTATTTATATTGTTCGCTAGACGGGTTGCTTGTTAGCATTATTGGCGGGGAAGAACTTACGAATCTTGTTTATTTTCTTCTTCTAAGCGAGGTTTGTTTATTTCTTGGCTCTTTTGTTTCTGGCTTTTTTGTTCTTCATCATTTGCCAGAATTTTAGCCGCTTCATCATTTAAGGCTTCGGCATTTAGATGCGGTTTAATAAAAGGTTGCGGTGTCCAATAACGACGAACGATATCCATTGAGAATCCATGTAACACTTCTTCGTTTAAGCGTTCTTGATCAAGACGACGAACTTCGGTAATCACTTCATCAGCTTCCATTTTGTTAACGCCTAGGCGCATTAAAGTCGCGTGGCCAAGGGTTAGTGCGGATTCAAAGGTTTCGCGAACGATATAGTCTACATCTTGTTTGATTAAATTAACGGTAGTTTGGCGATCATAAGTACGGGTTAAAATCGGCAAATCCGGATAAGCATGTTTAAGTTGCGTTACAATGCTTTCAATGCGGTCGGTATCGTTAATTCCGATTACTATGCATTTAGCTTTATTAATACCGGCAGCGTGTAACACGTCTAAGCGCACACCGTCACCATAGTATACTTTAAAACCGAATTTTGCGGCGGCACGGATATTTTCAATATTACGATCAATAACTGATACGTTAATGCCTCGGACAAGTAGGGTTTGGCATACGATTTGGCTGAAACGTCCGAAACCTAATACCAAAACGGAATCTTCTAAATTCGTTATCGAATCAAGATCCGAGATATCTTCCGTCGTAGGGTTTTTAACGGCTCGACGTTGGAGAATTTTGCGCACAGCTAAAGTAATTAACGGTGAGAAAAGCATTGAAATGATCACCGCGGCGGTAAGGGCTGCGCTTTGTTCTTTATTTAACACGCCGGCAGCTAATGCGGCGGAGAATAATACGAAAGCAAATTCACCGCCATGTGCCATCATGGACATGCGACTGATAGATTCGGGACGACTCAATCTTGTTAAGCGTGCGACCAGATAAATGGAAATGGCTTTGCCAATCACATAAATACATACGATACCAAGCAACCAAAACGCATGATGGAACACGAGACTTAAATCTAGTGACATGCCAACGCCCATAAAGAATAAACCGAGCAACAAACCTCGGAAAGGTTCAATATCGGCTTCTAATTGATGGCGGAAAGCAGACTCCGACAGCATCACTCCAGCGACGAAAGCGCCCATTGCCATGGAAAGTCCACCGGCTTCCATTGCTAATGCAGCGCCCAGTACTACAAGCAAAGCCGCGGCAGTCATCATTTCGCGAATATGTACTTTGGAAATTAAACGGAAAATTGGGTTCATCAACCATTTACCGGCAACAATTAAACCAATCACAGCAGAAAGTGCAATGCCGATAGACGTCCAGTTTGTATTGTGTTCAATGTGTTTGGTTTCCGGCATTAAAAAAGCAATAGAAGCTAATAATGGCACGATGGAGAGATCTTCAAAAATCAACGTGGAAATGACCCGTTGGCCTTTCGGAGTATTGCTAATGCCTCGTTCTTCCAACACTTGCATAACGATAGCGGTGGATGAAAGCGTGAACCCCATTCCTGCAATAAACGCCACTTCCTTCGATAAATCTAAAACATAGATACCGGCAAGGGTGAGTAGCGTGCCGCACAGCCCTACTTGCAACAAGCCTCGACCGAAAATTGCTTTGCGCATTGCCCATAAGCGTTCGGGGTGCATTTCAAGTCCGATGATAAATAAGAACATCACCACACCTAATTCTGCTATGTGAACCACAGAAGAGGGATTTTCAATCACACCGAATACGGAAGGCCCGATTAAACAGCCGGCAACCAAATAACCTAATACGCTACCAAGTCCTAGACGTTTGAAAAGCGGCACAATGGTCACGCTGGTGGCAAGCAATACAACGGTTTTGATTAATTCGGGGCTGATAACATTCGACATTGGAAACCTATAAAAGATAAGTGAATTTGTCTTTTTCAACGAAATTTAGTGATTGTGCAAGGCTGAAGTTATGGTTACGAAATTATTTCGGTGTTTATTAGGGTGTCGCCACAGCACCGCATTAGAAACGGTTTCAATGCGGTGCTGTAAGCTGATGCTAAATTCCACTTGATTCATGGTTAGATATGTTCGTCAATTGCTTTGTGCGCTTGTACCGTAACGCTGTTATTCTAGCTTTTTTCTATTAAATAAAAAACACAGAAAAGGCATAAATTGCTATAATTTAACGCACTTTAATTCTCAAAATCGTCATTTTTATGGCTGTACTTTAAGGCTTTTTATGTCATTGCAACTGAATATGATCGCCTTGTTATTGGTGGTTCTGATCATGCTCGGGCTACTCAGCCACAATAGCGCCATCACCATTTCTGCTGCTGTGTTACTGATCATGCAGCAGACGTTTCTCGCTCAATATATTCCCTATTTGGAAAAATACGGCTTGAGTATTGGTATCGTGATTTTAACGATTGGCGTTTTGAGCCCCTTGGTTTCCGGCAAAATTCAGCTGCCGGGCTTGTCGGCCTTTGTCAGTTGGAAAATGTTCGTTGCCATTGCAGTGGGTGTATTGGTCGCCTGGCTTGCGGGCAAAGGCGTTCCGCTAATGGGTGAACAACCGGTATTGGTGACAGGCTTGGTAATCGGCACCATTATCGGTGTCTCTTTTCTGGGCGGCATCCCGGTGGGACCGCTTATCGCTGCAGGTATTTTGGCATTACTCATAGGAAAATTTTAAATGAAAAACAAATGGTTATTGATTGCCGCCTTGAACGGTTTTTTCTGTGTGACAATTGGCGCTTTTGCGGCACATGGGTTAAGTCATGTTTTAGACGAGAAAGCCCTTGCCTGGATTGATACCGGCTTAAAATATCAAATCTTCCATACACTTGCTGTTATGGTGATTGCCTTATCCCTTTGGCATGAGGCTAAATTTGCACAATTCGCGATGCGAGCATGGTCATTGGGGATTTTATTATTCAGCGGCAGCTTATACGCCCTTGCTTTCGGTGCCGGTAAATTTTTAGTCTGGATTACGCCCGTTGGCGGCACACTCTTTTTAATCGGCTGGCTTTGCTTGGCTTACGGTAGTTTTAAAAGTAAATCGGTATGAAGAACAAAACTGTAAAACACGAATTAACCCCGCTACAACAATCCCTTTTTTCTCAGTTAATTGACATCATGTTGGTGGATAAACGCCGTTTATCCGCCCGTATTCATGGCATCGGAAAAATTAAAAACCAAGAGGCACAACAAGCCGTTGTTGCGGAAATCGAACAGCAAATTGAACAAGCAAGATTACGTGTAGAAAATCGTAAAAGTGCGGTCAAACATCACATTGTTTTTCCCGAAGGTTTACCTGTCAGCCAACGCAAAGCAGAAATTGAAAAACTGCTTTCTGAACATCAGGTCATTGTGGTCGCAGGGGAAACCGGTTCGGGGAAAACCACCCAGTTGCCGAAAATGTGTTTGGAACTTGGTTTAGGTCATCTTGGTACAATCGGACACACCCAACCGCGCCGCATTGCCGCCCGTTCGGTAGCTGCTCGAATTGCGGAAGAATTGCAAGCAGAGCTTGGCGATTTGGTGGGGTATAAAGTCCGTTTTAACGATCAAATCAGTGACAACACCCAAATCAAGTTGATGACGGACGGGATTTTGTTGGCTGAAATTCAAACGGATCGTTTCCTCAATCAATATTCTTGCCTGATTATTGATGAAGCCCACGAACGTAGCTTGAACAACGATTTTATTCTCGGTTATCTGAAACAGCTGCTGCCACGCCGTCCGGACTTAAAAGTCATTATCACCTCCGCCACCATTGATGTGGAACGTTTTTCTAAACATTTTAATAACGCGCCGATTATCGAAGTGTCGGGCAGAACCTATCCTGTTGAAGTGCGTTATCGTCCCGTAGTGGAAGAAGACGATCAAGATCAGCTACAAGGCATTCTCAATGCGGTGGATGAACTGCAAGCGGAAGGTCGAGGCGATATTTTGATCTTTATGAACGGTGAGCGAGAAATCCGAGACACTGCCGAAGCTTTGCAAAAGCAAAATTTAAAACACACGGAAATTCTACCGCTCTTTGCCCGCTTGTCTGCGCAAGAACAAAATAAAATTTTCCATCCGAGCGGTTTAAATCGCATTGTATTAGCCACCAACGTGGCGGAAACCTCGCTCACCGTACCAGGCATTAAATATGTGATTGATCCCGGCACGGCACGCATTTCCCGCTATAGCTATCGCACCAAAGTACAACGCTTGCCTATTGAGCCGATTTCACAGGCATCCGCCAATCAGCGGAAAGGGCGTTGCGGACGGGTGAGCGAAGGCATTTGTATTCGTCTTTATTCGGAAGAGGATTTTAACAATCGCCCGGAATTTACCGATCCGGAAATTCTGCGCACCAATTTGGCTTCCGTTATTTTGCAAATGACGGCGTTAGGTTTAGACGACATTGAAGCGTTTCCTTTTGTGGATGCGCCGGATAAACGGCACATTCAAGATGGCGTGAAGTTATTGGAAGAGTTGGGTGCGTTTGAAACCGTTCAAACCAAATCGGGTGAAAAACGTCGATTAACGACAATCGGTCGCCAACTCGCCCAACTTCCTGTCGATCCGCGCCTTGCTAAAATGCTCCTAAGTGCGGTTGATTTTGGCAGCGTTTATGAAGTGATGATTATTGTCTCGGCGTTATCTATTCAAGATCCGCGTGAGCGTCCAACCGAAAAACAGCAGGCTTCTGATGAAAAACATCGCCGCTTTGCCGATAAAAAATCGGACTTCTTGGCGTTCTTGAATCTTTGGAATTATGTGCAAGAACAGCAAAAAGAATTAACGAAAAACCAATTCCGCCGCCAGTGCCAAAAGGATTTTTTAAATTATTTGCGCATTCGTGAATGGCAGGATATTTATCAACAAATTCGTCTTGCCGTGCGTGAAATGGGCTTGCCGATTAATTCGGAAAAAGCTGAATATCAGCAAATTCACACCGCACTTTTAAGCGGCTTGCTGTCGCATATCGGTTTAAAAGAAGCAGAAAAACAACAATATCTTGGCGCCCGCAATGCACATTTTGCGATTTTCCCTAATTCCGTGCTTTTCAAAAAACAACCGAAATGGGTGATGGCGGCAGAGCTTGTCGAAACCTCCAAACTTTGGGGCCGCATGGTGGCGGAAATTGAACCGGAATGGATTGAGCCGCTTGCCGAGCATTTAACCAAAAAATCCTATTCTGAACCGCGTTGGTCGAAATCCCGCGGGGCGGTGATTGCCGATGAAAAAGTCAGTTTGTATGGCGTGCCGATTGTGGCAGCCCGACCAGTGAATTACGGCGCCATTGACCCAAGGGTGAGCCGTGAGATCTTTATTCAATCTGCCTTAGTGGAGGGGGATTGGAATACCAAACATAAATTCTTCAAGCAAAATCAGCAGCTGATTCGTGAAGTGGAGGAATTGGAACACAAAAGCCGTCGCCGCGATATTTTGGTGGACGAGCGCACCTTATTTGAATTTTACGATCAGCGTATTGGCACTGACGTGGTGTCGCAAAAACATTTTGATACTTGGTGGAAAAAGGCGGAAAAACAAGATCCCGAGCTGCTTAATTTTGAACGCTCATTTTTGATTAATGATAATGCGGAACAAGTGAGCAAGCTGGATTTCCCGAATTTTTGGCATCAAGGCAATCTGAAACTCAAACTGACCTATCAATTTGAACCGGGTACGGATGCGGACGGCGTGACCGTGCATATTCCGTTGCCGTTGCTTAACCAAGTGGAAATGACAGGTTTTGATTGGCAAATTCCGGGCTTGCGGGAAGAGCTAGTGATTGCGCTGATTAAGTCTCTGCCTAAATCGTATCGCCGTAATTTCGTGCCGGCACCCAATTATGCCCAAGCCTTTTTAGGGCGCGCCGTGCTGTTGGAAAAGCCGTTGTTGGATACGTTGATTTATGAATTGCGTCGCATGACGGGTGTCACCGTAGAGGCGGAACATTGGAATTGGGAACAAATCCCAAGCCATTTGAAA
>NZ_DBHLAM010000042.1:0-7300 GCF_057314195.1 Rodentibacter sp.
TGGACCAAGGTTTACGTTTCGCTATCCGTGAAGGTGGCCGTACAGTAGGCGCCGGCGTTGTTGCGAAAATCATCAAATAATTATTTGATAAATTAACTAAGAAGGCGACTTGAAAGAGTCGCCTTTTTGTTTATCACGATATAATCAAACTCGCTTATTGCTTGCAAAGCATGAAATGAGAACTGACAATTTAAGTTAACAGTGATAGGATAGACAATAATTATTGACTCTATTTATATAATAATGACTCAACCAACTATTCTAAAAATTGCAACCCGCCAAAGTCCGCTTGCGTTATGGCAAGCCAATTTCGTTAAAAATCGCTTAGAAGATCTTTATCCTCAAATAAAGGTAAAACTCATTTCTATGGTAACCAAAGGGGATGTGATTCTGGACACACCGTTAGCAAAAATCGGTGGAAAAGGCTTATTCGTTAAAGAACTCGAAAATGCCTTATTGGAAAAACGTGCCGATATTGCCGTGCATTCCATGAAAGATGTGCCTATGCAATTTCCTAAAGGGCTTGGTTTGAGTGTAATTTGTAAACGAGAAGATCCACGTGATGCCTTTGTCTCAAACAAATATCAATCATTAGACGAATTACCGCAAGGCTCGATTGTAGGAACATCTAGCCTACGTCGCCAATGTCAGCTTAAGCAATTGCGTCCGGATTTGGACATTCGCTCTTTACGCGGTAATGTAGGTACGCGTTTAACTAAATTGGATAATGGCGATTATGATGCCATCATTCTAGCAGCAGCCGGATTAATTCGTCTTGGTATGCCAAATCGAATCACCTCTTTTATTGAAACGACCCAATTTTTACCGGCAGCTGGCCAAGGCGCGGTGGGAATTGAATGTCGTACTGATGATGCCGCAGTACAAGCGTTATTGGCACCACTTGCCGATCCGGAAACCACCGCTTGCGTGCTTGCCGAACGAGCCATGAATGCGCATTTACAAGGTGGCTGCCAAGTGCCGATTGGCGGTTATGCCGTATTGGAAAATGGCCACATTTATCTCCGCGCTTTAGTCGGTGCGCTTGACGGCTCTAAAATCATTTATGCCGAAGGCAAAAACACACTTGAAAATGCGGAAATCTTAGGTGTGCAAATTGCCGAAAAACTGTTGGCGCAAGGTGCCGATCGCATTCTCGCCGATGTTTATAGCGCTGGAGAAAAATAATGGCGGTATTAGTTACCCGTCCGGATGAACGCGGCAAACAATTGGTTGATTTATTAAATCAATCAGGTATGACCGCACTGTATTTACCATTATTCAGCTTTCAATGCGGTGCCGAATTGGAACAACTCCCAAGTAAACTTAATCAGTTGAAAGTGGGCGATTATGTTTTTTTCGTATCGAGAAGTGCGGTGGATTTTTCCGTAAAAATTTTAAAAAAAAGCGGATTTCAATGGCGTGAGGATTTACGCTACATCACTGTAGGACAAAACACCGCACAATACTTTTCCTGTCAAAGCGAACGCACTATTCATTATCCGATTTCACAAGAAAATAGCGAAGGATTGCTGGCGTTACCGCAAATGCAGACTCTCTCGGGTAGACGAATATTAATTTTACGCGGCAACGGCGGACGCAATTATTTCGCTGAGCAAGCGACTTCACGCGGTGCAATAGTTGAAACCTTGGAATGTTATCGTCGCGAACCGATTAATTATAACCAAGAAGAACAAATCGATATTTGCAAGCGTTCCGGAACAGACACCTTAGTGGTAACAAGTCTTGAGATTTTACGGGGCTTGATTGAACTAATTCCCAAACACGAGCAAGAATGGCTCAAAAGCTGCCGATTGGTTACGGTTAGCGAGCGTATTGCCGACGTGGCAAAAAATTATGGTTGGCAAACCATTATTCTGTCTCCGAAAGCAGATAATCAAAGTTTGTTGAATACATTACTCAGCTAAATGACTTATTAAGGAATACCTATGACTAAGAATCAATCGAATGATGTCATCGAAACCCGAGATACCACGACGGAAAGCGCGATAACGTCCACAGCGGAAATTAAACAGGAATCTATCCCTCATCAAACTATTGTGAAAAAAAACGGTACCGGTTTGAGCTTACTTGCCTTATTAGTCGCGTTAGGCCTAGGCGGAGCCGGCTATTATTTCGGTCAGCAGAAAACTGATGAAATTCAGCAAAAGTTGACCGTACTTGAAGCAAAACTTGCCCAATACTCATCTATCGTTACCGGTGATACGACTAATACGCAAGTGACTCAGTTAGAAAAAGCGGTTTCTGAAACGCAGGAAAAACTCAACCGCTTTGAACAAACAGTTTTAAGCAAAGAACAAGAGTTTGCCACATTACGTCAGCAATTAGCGCAAGTAAGTCAACTCGCCATAGCGCAACAACCAAATGATTGGTTGTTCTCCGAAGCGGATTTCTTATTAAACAATGCATTGCGTAAATTGGTCCTTGATAACGATGTAGATACCGGTGTATCACTGTTGAAACTTGCCGATGAAACCTTGGCGAAAGTGAATAATTCTGAAGCGATGGCAATTCGTTCGGCGATCAACCAAGATTTAAAACAATTACTTTCCGTCGAGAGCATCGACCAAAACGCTGTAATGCAACGTTTATCTCAATTGGCGAATTCGGTCGATGAATTGCCGGTATTAAACGTAAACTTCGGCGATGAGCCGAATTCCGATAAATTATCCGATTCACTCGCGGATTGGCAAAGTAATGCAGAGAAAAGTGCAATCTCTTTTTTGAATCATTTTATTCGAATCACGCCAAAACAAGGTGCAGATAGAAAAGAATTGCTTGCACCAAATCAAGACATTTATTTACGCGAAAATATTCGTTTACGTCTGCAATTAGCAATTATGGCCGTACCACGTCAGCAAAATGACCTTTATAAACAATCTCTCGAGGCAGTGGCGACTTGGGTACGAAGCTATTTTGATACCAGCGCAGAAGTGACTCAAAGCTTCTTGAAATCTCTTGATGAATTGGCGGAACTGTCTGTTTACGTAGACGTACCAAGCCAATTGCAAAGCTTAAATTTGCTGGATAAATATTTAAACCGCACACCGGCAGATGTGCAAAAAATCGAAATTGAAGCTGAAAAAGCATTCAATGAACCGCCGATGAACAGTCAGGCAGAACCGCAATCCCAGATAAATACTGAATCCAATGCGGTGCTCCCCGAGCAACCCGCCAATGCTCCAACAACCGTACCACAACAATAAGGATAGATTATGTTTAGATCATTATTTCTAATGTTGGTGTTACTGGCCGGCTTACTCGCCGGGCCTTATCTTTCCGGTCGACAAGGCTACGTACGCATTGAAACGGCGAATAATATTTACGAAATGTCTATAACCACCTTAGTGATCTTATTCGTAGTGGCCTTAGCGGTAATTTACGCGATAGAATGGATTATCAGCCGCTTCTTACGTTTGAGTAATAACACTTACAGCTGGTTCTCCCGCCGTAAACGGACGAAAGCGCAAAAACAAACCCTTAAAGGTTTAATGAAAATGAACGAGGGCGATTATCTTAAAGCGGAAAAATTGATTGGTAAAAACGCTAAGCACTCCGATGAGCCGATTCTTAATCTCATCAAAGCAGCAGAAGCCGCACAGCAACGAGGCGACGAATTTAGCGCTAATCGCTATTTAATTGAGGCGACCGAATTAGCTGGTTCCGATAATCTGTTAGTCGAAATTGCCCGCACTCGCATTTTATTACAACAGCATAAATTGCCGGCAGCGCGTAGTTCCATAGATAGCCTGTTGGAAATGACTGATCGTAATAAAGAAGTGTTAAAACTGGCGGTGGAAATTTATCGCCAATCAAAAGCGTATCAAGCCCTTGATAACATTTTAGAGTCAGTTCAACGTTCCGGCCTCTATTCCGCGGATGAATTCAAAGCGTTACAGACTGAAACGGAAAACGGTTTACTTGATGAAAAAATGAATGAAGAAGGGGTGGATGGCTTACTGGCTTGGTGGGGAGAACAACCTCGTCGCCGTCGTAATGAGTTAGATTTAAAAGTTGCGCTGATTGAACGCTTGATTGATTGTAACGACCACGAATCTGCTTACGAATTTACTCTCGATGTATTGAAAAAATGGGGGGACAATACGCCATTAAGCAATGCGCTATGCACACAAATCACTCGCTTGCAACCGACAGATAACAGTAAACTGGTCAAAATCATAGAAAAACGCACTAAAAATGCCGATGAAAAACAACAATGTGCGATTAATCGTGCGTTAGGCTACTTATATGTGCGCAACAATGAGTTCGAAAAAGCGGCGGAAGCCTTTAAAAAAGTGACCGCTTGCCCTGCTCAATTAGAATCTAATGATCGCATGATGGCCGCTTATGTATTCGAACAAGCTGGTGACAAAGTGGCAGCTGAACAAATTCGACAAGAAAGCTTACGTAATGCAATGTCTTTAAAAGAAAATATATAGAGCCAACGCTTGAATAGGCCATAGTGAGTATATTTTGCTACTCTCACTATGGCTTTTCTTTATCTTTCAATACGTACTCCTACATTCAAAGCTTTCAATGCGGTGCTGATTTTGCATCTCACCAAATAAAATCTATCGTTTGCCGATCAATTTTGAAATTAAATAATACGCGAAAATTGCTGACGTTTTGCCACGGCGCGGGAGTAAGTATCAAAACATAAACAAATATTACGAATTAATAAGCGCCCCTTTGGCGAAACCTGCAAACCTGTTGCAGATTGCTTGATTAGGCCGTCCTCCATTAAAGGCTGTAAAAGCGCTAAATCCTCATTGAAATGCTCAGTGAATTGAATACCGTATTGGGCTTCAAACGGCGCAAAGTCCAATTTAAAATTACAAATTAATGCCTTGATTACATCACGGCGTAAACAATCTTCCGCGCTCAATACTAATCCTTTATGTAAGGCATTACCTTTTTCTTCCACAAGAGAGTAATAGGTTTTGAGATCTTTTTCGTTTTGCGCATAAGTGTCGCCTAACAAACTGATTGATGACACCCCAAGCCCTAATAAATCCGCATCCTCTTGCGTGGTATAACCTTGGAAATTGCGGTGCAATACACCGTTTTGTTGCGCAACAGCCAATTCATCGTGCGGTTTGGCAAAGTGATCCATACCAATAAATTTATAACCCGCTGCACCTAAGGTTTCGATAGTTTTTTGTAAAATCGTCAATTTTGTTTCAGGCGGTGGGAGTTGCGCTTCTTTAATTTTCGCTTGTCCCGGTACGCGGCTTGGCAAATGCGCATAGTTAAAAATACTTAAGCGATCTGGATCCAATGCTATGACTTTTTCCAACGTAAACATAAAACTTTCTACGTTTTGCAGCGGCAAACCATAAATTAAATCAAGATTAGTAGATTGAAAACCCAATTCGCGCGCGCGTTCTAATAAAGCTTGAATAAAAGTTTCGTCTTGTTCACGATTTACCGCTTTTTGCACAGCTTTATTAAAATCCTGTACGCCCATGCTCATTCGATTAAAACCAAGCGCACGTAAATGATCAAGCATAGAAAGCTCAATTCGGCGCGGGTCAATTTCAATAGAAATCTCTGCATCATCGACAATTGAAAAATGCGCTTTCAACATCGCCATTAAACGCTCGGATTGCGCCTTACTTAAATAGGTTGGAGTGCCACCGCCCCAGTGGATTTGGGTTACAATGCGGTGCTGAAATAACGGTGCACGAGAAGTAATCTCTTTTTTAAGAAAATCTAAATAGATATCCGCTTTATGCTGATGACGTGTAATAACCTTGTTACAGGCGCAGAAATAGCACAGTTGATGGCAAAAGGGAATATGCACATAAAGAGAAAGAGGGCGATGAGGATAACGCGCTGCGGCATTGAGAAAATCTTGTTCGGTATAATTTTCATGAAACTCTAATGCTGTTGGATACGAGGTGTAACGCGGACCGGATTGATTATACTTGTGAATAAGTTCGTGATCCCAAATAATTTCTGACATTAAAACTCCCCAAATTGTTTGATGTCGTCTAATAATTGACGTATTTCTTTAATAATATCCTGTTCAAATTTTATTTCGGCACTCTTGCGTTCCAGATCAAGACGCATCCGCGTTTTTTTCTCAAGCTGTTTATAATTCTCGTGAGTCGGCATATCACGTACAATTTTATGAAGTTGCATCATTGCTGGATAAGGTTGCAAATTTTTACCGAAAGGCATTAGTAACATCGCTAAACGAATAACACCTTCAGAATGATTACATTCGCCACTTTGCATCGCTTTGCCAATAATTTCAATACTTTCCTTCAAACGATTGCAACGTGCGGCCTTAGCTTGTGCAATCATTCCTTGTTGCTGTTTCAATGCCTTTAATAAACGCGTTGCATAAAAAGCCAAGCCGAAAATCACGGAGAGCGCTAACAAGGCTAAAATAATGATCCACAGCATACGTTATCTAAACTGGTTAATATCAATACGCTCGAAAGTGCGATACAAGTCGTCTTCGTCGTCCTCTTCCTCGTCTGCAATACCGAGCTCTTTCATCAACTCTGCAATACGATCGAGGCATTCGTCTACAAATTGTTGATCCGCTTTACTGATAGCCTTGCCTTCGTCCAACGCGTCCAACAATTCATTAAGAATTTCATTATTCTCAAGACTTTCTAACTCTTGCATAGGATCCGATTTTTTCACTACTTTTATCGGCGAGATCGTTTGAGCTTTTTCAGGCTTATTGACAAATTCTATAATTAACGGAATTTTCTTTTTGCTACCAATTTTTGGATCTTTAATTTCTTTCGGCTGATTGTTTTGCTTATTTTCAACAAGACTATGACGAGAACCTGAAACCAAACCTTTGTGTTTACGCTTTTTCTTCTCTTCGCGAGCCTTGCTATCAAGTTCATAACGAGTTAATTTTTTGCCCGAACGTGATGCTTTCGGCATTTGTGTTTTGTTATCCGACTTGCGAATCGGCATCACATCACTAATTCGGCGTGTTTTTTTCTTACGAGCCATTAAGGTTGCTCCTTTATTATAAAATGGGAACAGATTGTATCATTCAAGCTGTTTTTTCTCATTAACTAATAGCGATAATTCTGTTTCATTAACGCAAAAACGCATTGTGATTTCAGCACCGCATCGGAAACGATTATAGACACGCTAATTAAGCTACAGAATTGAACATCGGTTTGAGCACCGCATTGGGGCTGTCTGTCTTGCTCCCCTTTTGCGATTTTTCCCCAATAAAAAACCCCGGCCTTCTGACCGGGGTTCATTCCATATCTACCTGGCGGTGCCCTACTCTCACATGGGGAAG
>NZ_DBHLAM010000043.1:0-37576 GCF_057314195.1 Rodentibacter sp.
AAATGTCGAAATCGAAAGGTAACGTGCTTGACCCAATCGATATGATTGACGGTATTAGCCTTGAAGATTTACTTGAAAAACGCACCGGCAACATGATGCAGCCACAATTAGCAGAGAAAATTGCTAAAGCAACGCGTAAAGAATTTGTGGACGGTATCGCAGCTCATGGTACTGACGCATTACGTTTCACATTAGCCGCATTGGCTTCAAACGGTCGTGATATCAACTGGGATATGAAACGCCTAGAAGGTTACCGCAATTTCTGTAATAAATTATGGAATGCAAGCCGTTTCGTTCTTACGAATGAAAAATTAGATTTAAGCCAAGGCGAAATTGAATTCTCCGTGGCAGACCGTTGGATTCAATCCGAATTTAATCGCACAGTAGAAACGTTCCGTAGCGCATTAAGCCAATACCGTTTCGACCTTTGTGCCAATGCGATTTATGAATTCACCTGGAACCAATTCTGTGACTGGTACTTAGAACTCACCAAACCGGTATTTGCCAACGGTAACGCAGCGCAAATTCGTGCGGCAAGCCAAACTTTGGTTCATGTGTTGGAAAAATTGTTGCGTTTAGCGCACCCGCTCATGCCATTTATTACCGAAGAAATTTGGCAAAAAGTGAAAGGTTTCATGGGTATCACAGCAGATAGCATCATGTTGCAACCTTTCCCTCGCATCGAAGAAAACGCGTTTGATGCCGAGGCTGAAACAGAGATCAATTGGCTTAAAGAAGTGATTGTTGCTGTGCGTAACATCCGTGCCGAGAGCAACATTGCACCAAGCAAAGGCCTCGATCTGTTATTCCGTAATATTCCAGCCGATGAGCAAAAAATACTGGAAAAACAGACCGCACTTTTACAAGCGATGGCGAAGTTAGACAATGTCAGCGTGCTTAAAGAGGGCGAACAAGCGCCGTTAGCAGTGGCGAAGTTAGTCGGTAACACCGAAATCCTCGTGCCGATGGCAGGTTTCATCAACAAAGAAGCCGAGCTTGCCCGTTTAACTAAAGAGATTGAAAAATATCAAAACGAAGTTAAACGCATTGAAAGCAAACTCAGCAACGAAGCCTTCGTCGCCAAAGCCCCAGAAGCGGTTATCGCCAAAGAACGCGAAAAACAAGCCGAATACCAATCCGGATTAGAAAAAATTCGTGAGCAGTATAAGGCGATTGAGGCGCTTTAATTCATTCGTAAAAAAACGCCGACTTCTGTCGGCGTTTTTGTTTTAGCAAATTATTTTTGTGCATAATCTCGTGCGCCAAAGATTGCTGTGCCGATGCGCACCATGGTGGAGCCGCATTTGATGGCGCTTGGCATATCGTCCGTCATGCCCATGGAAAGGGTGTCGATTGGCTGGGCGGGGAACGCCTGTTTTAGTTGTTCAAATAACGCTGCCATTTTTTTGAATGCGCTTTCTTGTTCGGCAATATTTTCCGTCGGTGCGGGAATTGCCATTAAGCCGCGCAGGCGTAAGTGCGGTAGATTTTCGATGTGTTTTGCCAAATTCAACATTTCGTGCGCTGAAATGCCCGATTTGGTTTCTTCATCGCTAATGTTAATTTGAATCAAAACATTTAGCGGCGCTTTGTCGGCGGGGCGTTGTTCATTTAAGCGGTCGGCAATTTTGGCGCGCTCTAAGGTTTGCATCCAATCGAAATGTTCCGCGACCAAACGGGTTTTGTTGGATTGTAGCGGGCCGATAAAATGCCATTCCAATTGAAGGCCTTGCGCTTGGAAATATTGAATTTTATCCACGCCTTCTTGAACGTAATTTTCGCCGAATGCACTTTGGCCTGCCTCGAATGCGGTGCTAATCTCGGCAACCGATTTAGTTTTAGACACTGCCAGTAATCGAACCGCATTGGAGGCGCGTCCCGCCTGTTGGCAAGCGGCTTCAATGCGGTGCTGAATGCGCAGTATGTTTTGTTGAATATTCATTGGCTGCTCCTTTAAAAAAATGCGCTCAGTTTACACGAAATCTTTTGGCTTGAGAAAATTTCTCCCGATTTGCGGATTTTCCGTTTGACAAGCCCTTGGATTTTCGGTATTTCTAAGCGCATTCTTTTTTACAGCAACAATAAGATGAAAAATCAACGCATTCTCGCCGTAACCATTACGACCATTATTACCATGACGATGCTCAATGGCGCGGGTTAGTGCATAAAAAACAGAATATCGAAAACCCGCAATTCACTTGAATGCGGGTTTTTTTGATCATTTTAAGAACACAATATCTAGGAGAATCAATTATGCGCGTATTAAAATTCGGCGGTACTTCGCTGGCCAATCCGGAACGTTTTTCCCAAGCGGCGAAACTGATCGAGCGAGCTCATTTGGAAGAACAGGCGGCCGGCGTATTATCGGCACCGGCGAAAATCACCAATCATCTCGTCGCCCTTTCCGAAAAAGCCGCTTTAAATCAACCTACCGATTCCCATTTCAACGAAGCCATCGATATTTTCTATAACATTATCAACGGATTACATGCCGAAAATAACAAATTTGATCTTGCTGGCACAAAGGCTCTGGTTGACGCTGAATTCGCGCAAATTAAAGATTTATTGGAAGAAATTCGCCAAGCCGGCAAAGTGAGCGATGCGGTGAAAGCGACCATTGATTGTCGCGGCGAAAAATTATCTATCGCGATGATGAAAGCCTGGTTTGAAGCCCGTGGTTATAGCGTGCATATTGTGGATCCGGTGAAACAATTATTGGCGAAAGGCGGTTATTTGGAATCTTCCGTAGAAATCGCGGAATCCACTAAGCGTGTGGATGCGGCAAGTATTGCAAAAGATAAAGTGGTGCTCATGGCGGGCTTTACCGCTGGTAATGAAAACGGCGAGTTAGTGTTGCTCGGCCGTAATGGCTCTGATTATTCCGCCGCTTGTTTAGCCGCTTGTTTAGGTGCGAGCGTGTGTGAAATTTGGACGGATGTGGACGGCGTTTATACTTGCGATCCGCGTTTGGTGCCGGATGCCCGTTTATTGCCAAGCCTTTCTTATCGCGAAGCGATGGAGCTTTCTTATTTCGGTGCAAAAGTGATTCACCCGCGCACCATCGGCCCGTTACTACCGCAAAAAATTCCTTGCGTAATTAAAAATACCGGTAATCCGTCGGCGCCCGGCTCGATTATCGACGGCAATGTAAAATCGGAAGGTTTGCAAGTAAAAGGTATCACTAACTTAGATAACTTGGCGATGTTTAATGTGTCCGGCCCGGGTATGCAAGGCATGGTGGGTATGGCGTCGCGCGTGTTTTCTGCGATGTCGAGCGCCGGTATTTCGGTGATTTTAATTACTCAATCTTCTTCCGAATATAGCATTAGTTTCTGTGTGCCGGTGAAATCCGCCGAAGCGGCCAAAGCGGTGCTGGAAAGCGAGTTCGCCGACGAGCTAAACGAACATCAGTTAGAGCCGATTGATGTAATTAAAGATATGTCGATTATTTCGGTTGTCGGCGACGGAATGAAGGAAGCCAAAGGCATTGCGGCGCGTTTTTTCTCTGCTTTGGCGCAAGCAAATATCAGCATTGTGGCGATTGCGCAAGGTTCCAGCGAACGTTCCATTTCCGCTGTGGTGCCGCAAAATAAAGCCATTGAAGCCGTGAAAGCGACACACCAAGCGCTTTTTAATAAAAAGAAAGTGGTGGATATGTTTTTAGTTGGCGTCGGTGGCGTTGGCGCGGAATTAATCGAACAAATTAAACGCCAAAAGGAGTACTTGGCGAAGAAGGACGTTGAAATTCGCGTTTGCGCCATCGCCAATTCTAATCGCATGTTGTTGGATGAAAACGGCTTGAATTTGGACGATTGGAAAACCGATTTGGAAAATGCGACACAACCGTCGGATTTCGATGTGTTACTTTCTTTCATTAAATTGCATCATGTGGTGAATCCGGTGTTTGTAGATTGTACTTCAGCAGAATCGGTGGCAGGGCTTTATGCGCGCGCGTTAAAAGAAGGTTTCCATGTGGTAACACCAAACAAAAAAGCGAACACACGTGAGTTGGCGTATTACCATGAATTACGTCGCAATGCCCAAGCCGGTCAGCATAAATTCTTATACGAAACCAATGTGGGCGCAGGCTTGCCGGTGATTGAAAATCTGCAAAACTTGCTTGCTGCAGGCGATGAATTAGAGCATTTTGAAGGGATTTTATCCGGCTCGCTTTCTTTCATTTTCGGTAAATTGGAAGAAGGACTTTCTCTTTCAGAAGTGACCGCACTTGCGCGCGAAAAAGGTTTTACCGAACCGGATCCGCGCGATGATCTTTCCGGTCAGGATGTAGCGCGTAAGTTGTTAATTTTGGCACGTGAAGCGGGGCTTGAACTTGAGCTTTCCGATGTGGAAGTCGAAGGTGTATTGCCGAAAGGTTTTGCCGAAGGTAAATCTACCGAAGAATTTATGGCGCTGTTGCCGCAGCTGGATGAAGAATTTAAAGCGCGTGTCGATGCGGCTAAAGCGGAAGGCAAAGTGTTGCGTTACGTAGGGCAAATCACTGGCGGCAAATGTATCGTGTCTATCGTTGCGGTGGATCAAAATAACCCGCTTTACAAAGTGAAAGATGGCGAAAATGCTCTGGCATTCTACACTCGCTATTACCAACCGATTCCGCTATTATTACGCGGCTACGGCGCGGGCAATGCGGTAACCGCTGCAGGCATTTTCGCTGATATTTTAAGAACATTACAACATTAATCCGACATTAATAGAGGCTTCCGATGTTAAGAATTTATGCACCGGCATCCAGCGCAAACATCAGCGTAGGCTTTGATACATTGGGGGCGGCGATTTCCCCGATTGACGGCTCGTTATTAGGCGACGTGGTTCAAATCGAATCTATCGCTGGCGGTTTTGAACTGGAAAGTGCAGGCTATTTTGTCCGCAAATTACCGAAAGAACCGCAAAAAAACATTGTGTATCAAGCTTATGTGTTATTTGGCGAACAATTAAAATTACGCGGCGGACAACTCAAACCGTTGCGTTTAACCCTCGAAAAAAATATGCCGATTGGCTCCGGCTTAGGTTCTAGCGCGTGTTCTATCGTGGCAGCATTAGTGGCATTGAATCAGTTCCACGACGAGCCTTTCTCCAAAATGGAATTGCTCGAAATGATGGGCGAATTGGAAGGCAGAATTTCCGGTTCTATTCATTACGATAACGTGGCGCCTTGTTATCTTGGCGGCGTGCAATTTATGGTGCAATCGCTCGGTAACATCTGCCAAAAATTGCCTTTTTTCGATAATTGGTATTGGGTTTTGGCCTACCCGGGCATTGAAGTTTCTACTGCCGAAGCCCGCGCGATTTTGCCGAAAAGTTACACGCGCCAGGACGTGATCGCGCATGGACGCCATTTAGGCGGTTTTGTTCACGCGTGCCACACCCATCAAGAAAATCTCGCGGCCATTATGATGAAAGACGTGATCGCCGAACCATACCGTGAATCTCTACTGCCAAATTATGCCGAAGTCAAACAGGCAACCCGCGATTTAGGCGCGCTGGCAACAGGTATTTCAGGCTCCGGCCCGACAATTTTCTCTATTGCACCAGATTTACAGACTGCAACCAAACTCGCCACTTATTTAGAGAATCATTATTTGCAGAATAATGAGGGGTTTGTGTATGTGTGTAAGGTGGATAATGAGGGGGCAAGGGCGTTAGGCTAATGGGGTTTCGCACTTTATTTTCAATAAAGTGCGAGTTACTTTTCTTTGCTTCGCCAAAGAAAAGTAACCAAAAGAAAGGCGACCCCGACTAAGCCACTTTTCCTTATTTCAATGTCATTTTTTTAACGCTAAATTTGTAAACTCGCTACGCTCAAACAGTACAAATTTAGCTAAAAATGACATTTCCATAAGGGCGTCTTACACGGGGACCCCGTTTTATCAGAGCGTCATTTGAAAAGTGCGGTTGGTTTTGAAAATTTTTATTTAAGAATTTATTCGTTTATTTTCTTCGTAAATTTTTTCTGCCACAAACGCTTGCGTTTGAACGTTGCTTTAGCAACGGCACGAAGTGCGAGCGAAGCGAGTAAATCTCCCCTTACCCCTCTTTGCTAAAGAGGGGGAATTAGTTAGATAAAAAAATCTTTTATAATTCACCGCACTTTAAATCGAAGAAAGAATTAGAGGGGCCCCATATAAATCGCCTTTGCGACTTGGCATTTTTAGCTAAATTTGTACTGTTTGAGCGTAGCGAGTTTACAAATTTAGCGTGAAGAAAATGACAACAAAGCAAAGACAGCGATTTAACTGGGGCGTGTTTTCTTTGCTTACTTTCTTTTACACGAGTAAAAGAAAGTAAGTCGCCATCGGCGAAACCCAATACCAAAATTACAAAAGAATTTAAACAGACAAAATCAAACATCAACTCAAAACGGATCAACCATGAACCTATACAACATCAAACACCCCGAACAACAAGTCTCCTTCTCCCAGGCTGTGCGTCAAGGACTCGGCAAAGATCAAGGCTTATTCTTCCCGGAAGTCTTACCGAAACTAGAAAATATCAATGAATTATTAGATCTCCCGCTCGTTGAACGCAGCCAAAAAATCCTTTCTGCGATTATCGGTGATGAAATCCCAACGGAAACCCTCAATGCGATGGTAAAAAACGCGTTTACTTTCCCTGCACCACTAGCGAAAGTGGAAGAGAATATTTACGCATTAGAATTATTCCACGGACCTACATTGGCGTTTAAAGATTTTGGCGGCCGTTTTATGGCGCAAGCCCTTGCGGCAGTGCGTGGCGATGGCAAAATCACGATTTTAACGGCGACATCGGGCGATACCGGTGCGGCGGTGGCGCACGCATTTTATGGTTTAGAAAATATCAACGTGGTGATTTTGTATCCGAAAGGCAAAATCAGTCCGCTACAAGAAAAATTGTTTTGCACCCTAGGCGGTAATATTCGCACCGTGGCAATTAACGGTGACTTTGATGCGTGCCAAGCGCTGGTTAAACAAGCCTTTGATGATGCGGAACTACGTGAAACGATTGGTTTGAACTCAGCAAATTCGATCAACATCAGCCGTTTACTGGCACAAATTTGTTACTATTTTGAAGCCGTAGCACAGTTACCAAAAGAAAAACGCGATAACCTGGTGGTTTCCGTGCCGAGTGGCAACTTCGGTAACTTAACTGCCGGCTTAATCGCAAAAACCTTAGGTTTGCCGATTAAACGTTTTATCGCGTCAACCAACGCCAATGACACCGTGCCACGTTATTTACAATCCGGTAACTGGGCGCCGAAAGCAACAGTCGCAACGCTTTCTAATGCGATGGACGTCAGCCGTCCGAACAACTGGCCGCGCGTAGAAGAATTATTCAAGCGCAATGGTTGGAATTTGGCAGATTTAGGTTCCGGTATGTTGACCGATGCGCAAACGGAAGAAACCTTAAAAGCAATGTATGCCGAAGGTTATGTGTGCGAACCGCACGGCGCGATTGCGTATCAGGTGTTGAAAGATCAACTCAAAGCGGGCGAAACCGGTATTTTCCTTTGCACTGCGCACCCGGCGAAATTTAAAGAATCGGTCGAGCGCATTCTTGGTTTGGAATTGCCGCTTCCGGAAGCCTTGGATAAACACAACAAATTGCCGTTGCTTTCTGATGAAATGGAGAATGATTTTGCGCAATTACGTGCTTATTTGTTGAAATAATCGTGTGATTGATTTTTGTCAATTAACAATGGAATGGGGCTTCGCGCCCCTTTTTTATTTCTTATCGGCTTCACCAAGCCTTGTTCAAATTCCGGTTTAAATTTTCACCTCATACTTATGGAAAACGGTGTTGGCTTTCTTTTTAGCCGCCCGCATTCAACACCTCAGCTACGCCCTTTCAATGCGGTGCTGTTTACATCGTTCGGCTTTTCAATGCGGTGCTTCTGGCGACGTTCATTTTTCATTAGCCCGAATATCCGCTGAAAAATTGGCTAATATTGGCGAGCGAAGGCTTTGTTACTATAATGACGCGACGTGAAATTTATTCAAATCCACTATGACCGTTTTGATCGCCTACGCCGATATTCGCCAACCTTTCCCTTTTGATGAAATTCCCGACGAGCTGGTTCCGGAAAAGCTGCGTCATTTGCCGGAAGGTAATGCGCGCGTACAGCAACGTCATCAATGCCGCCGTTTGGCTCATTTTTTATTGTGGCAACTATTAAAACGCGCGGAAAAACCGACTTCGTTGTTATCCGAAATCCACCGTACCGAAAGCGGTCGCCCTTATTTTCCGGCTGAGATGTTAGATTTTAATATGAGTCATTCGGGCGATTGGGTGGCGGTGATACTGAAAACGGAAAAAACGCAAAGTGTGGTCGGTATTGATATCGAATTTCCAAAAACACGCAATTTTCTTGCTTTAATGACGTATTTCTCGCCTCCCCACGAAGTAGCCTGGTTTCAAGCGCAAGAACATGCCGAAGCAGCGTTTTACCGCTGTTGGTGCTTACGCGAAGCGGTGCTGAAATCACAAGGCGCAGGCATTGTAAAATTATCGGAAGTGCATCATTTTCCATTAAAGAAACAAATTTTTTCGAACTATTGCCCCTCGGGTGAATTATTTTTTACCGAAGAATTGCCCTTTTATCTTGCGGCTTTTGCTAATCAACGGCAAAATTCATGGCGTGTTTATCATTGGAACGGCAAAAAATTAACGCCTAAAAAACTGAAATTTCCGCTTCGATATGAAGTGAATGAATGCTGAAAATCCTTGAGAGTCTCAAGGATTTTTTTTGTTTTTTAAATTTAGCTTCCTCCATATGGAATTGCTTGCAAGTTGGTTAGACAACCGATAAACTTACGAAAAGTGGTGGAAAGTGGCGAATAGTGGTAATTTCTGCCAAAATTTAATTTTTTAAAGGTTCTCTCAATATGTTTCGTGGTGCAGCGGCGGTAAATTTGGATTCAAAGGGGCGGGTAGCGATTCCTACCCGCTATCGCGCTGAAATTATTGAGAAAAATCAAGGACAAATGGTTTGTACCGTTGATATTCGTCAGCCTTGTTTATTGCTTTATCCGTTAGACGAATGGGAAAAAATCGAACAAAAACTCCTCGCGCTTTCTAATTTTGATCCTAATGCCCGTCGTTTACAACGCGTGATGCTTGGTTATGCCACCGAGTGCGAAATGGATGCTCAAGGTCGAATTTTATTAAGCGGCCCGTTACGCCAGCACGCAAAATTAGAAAAAGGTTTAATGTTGGTAGGGCAATTGAATAAATTTGAAATCTGGAGCGACACGGAATGGTACGCCCAAATTGATGAAGACATTGCCGTCGGCGGAAGTGCCGAATTTGCAATGGATGAAGATTTAAAAATGCTGTCATTATAACCGAACTGTTCACCGGAACCGCAGCACTAACAGCCGATGCGGTGCTGACATCGCATTACTTTTTTAATTTGTTTATTTCCGCATTTAAGTTATGACTACGCCAAATTCTTTTTCGTCGCCTGAACATATTACGGTTTTACTCCACGAAGCGGTGGACGGCTTGGCGTTGAAAGAAAATGGTGTTTATATCGACGGAACTTTCGGCCGCGGTGGCCATTCCCGCTTAATTCTTTCCAAACTTTCTCCAAACGGCCGTTTAATTGCTATTGACCGTGATCCTCGCGCTATCGCCGAAGCGCAAAAAATTCAAGATCCACGTTTTCAAATCGAACACAACAGTTTTTCTCATATTCCAGAAATTTGCGAAAAATTGGGTTTAGTGGGGAAAATCGATGGTATTTTGCTTGATTTAGGCGTTTCTTCTCCGCAGCTTGACGAAGCCGAACGAGGCTTTAGTTTTATGCAAGATGGTCCGCTTGATATGCGGATGGATACGACGCAAGGCTTGTCCGCTGCCGAGTGGCTGAAACAGGTTTGCTTAGAAGATTTGACTTGGGTGCTAAAGACCTTCGGTGAAGAACGGTTTGCCAAACGTATTGCGACAGCGATTGTGGAATACAATAAAAATGCGCTGAAAAATGGTGGCGAGTTTTTGTCCCGTACTGCGCAGCTTGCCGAACTTATTTCCAATGCGGTGCCGTTTAAAGACAAGCATAAACATCCGGCGACTCGGAGTTTCCAAGCAATTCGCATTTTTATCAATGCGGAATTGGATGAATTGGAAAGCGTACTTAGCACCGCATTGGAAATGCTTGCGCCGCAAGGACGTTTATCCGTTATTAGTTTCCATTCGTTAGAAGACAGAATGGTGAAACATTTTATGAAAAAACAAAGCAAAGGTGAGGAAATTCCAAAAGGTTTACCTTTGCGCGAAGATCAAATTCAACGTAACCGAAAATTAAAAATCATCGGTAAAGCGATTCAGCCGAGCGATGCTGAAATTCAAGCCAACCCGCGTGCAAGAAGTGCTGTATTACGTATTGCGGAACGTCTTTAGGATGAAAAATGTTAGAGAATAATGAACGTTATCCTTTACAAAATCTGTTAGTGGAAGATTTATTTTCATCAAATAAATTAATTGCGTTGTTATTAGTATTAATTCTAATTTCTGCGATGGGAACGATTTGGATTACCCATCAAACCCGCGGTTTAATTTCAACAAACGGCGAGCTTGTACTGCAACATCAGGCTTTGCAAGATGAATACCGTAATTTGCAATTGCAAGAAGCGACGGAAGGCGATAGTACAAGGGTTGAGTCAATCGCAATCAGAACCTTAAAAATGAAGCGTGTTGAAGGCGATCAAGAAGTTGTTATTTTAGAATAAAGATTAAATCGGCATAGTATTAATAGGATAGTCATTAAAATGGTTAAGTTTAATTCGTCAAAAAAATTGAATAAATCTAAAAAGACGATTCGAAAACTTGCAGCACCGACGGCGGCATTTAAAGCAAATAAGCCGAAAATGGTGTTTGAAAGATGTTTCTTGCGCAGCCGTTATCTTATCGCGAGCTGTTTTATTTTTTTGGGCTTGGGCGCTTTAGTGGCGCGTGCGGCTTACGTGCAATCCGTTAATTCCGACACGCTTTCCGGTGAGGCGGATAAGCGTTCCCTTCGTAAGGACGAAATTCTTTCCGTGCGTGGCTCCATTTTAGATCGTAATGGTCAATTGTTATCGGTGAGCGTACCGATGAACGCCGTGGTAGCCGATCCGAGAACGATTCTCAAAGAAGGTTCCTTGTCTGATAAAGAACGCGTGAAAGCGCTTGCCGAGGTGTTAGGGCTGAGCTACAGCGAGCTGGTTAAAAAAATCGAAAAAAATCCGAAATCCGGTTTCTTGTATTTGGCGCGCCAAGTGGAAGCCGGCAAAGCGCAATATGTTCGAGATCTGAAAATTAAAGGTATAGGCTTGGAAAACGAGCCTCGTCGTTTTTATCCGCGTGTGGAAGAAGCCGCGCACTTAATCGGTTATACAGATATTGACGGCAATGGTATCGAAGGGATTGAAAAAAGCTTCAATTCTTTATTAGTGGGCAAAGACGGCTCACGTTTAGTACGTAAAGACAAACGCGGAAATGTGGTGGAACATATTGCCGATCAGGAAAAATACGATGCGCAAGATGTAACTTTAAGCATTGATGAAAAATTACAATCGATGGTATATCGCGAGATTAAAAAAGCGGTTGCCGAAAATAACGCCGAGTCCGGTACGGCGGTGCTTGTGGATGTGCGCACGGGTGAAGTACTCGCTATGGCGAACGCGCCTTCTTATAACCCGAATAATCGCGATGGCGTGAAAGCCGAGCTTATGCGTAACCGTGCGATTACCGACGTGTTTGAGCCAGGCTCGACAGTAAAACCTTTTGTCGTTCTAACCGCCCTGCAACGCGGTGCCGCACGGCGTAATGAAATTATCAACACCGGTTCTTTCACCGTCAGCGGAAAAGAAATTGTGGATGTCGCACCGCGTCCGCAACAAACCTTAGACGAAATTTTAATCAACTCCAGTAACCGCGGCGTGAGTCGTTTGGCTTTGCGTATGCCGCCAAGTGCTTTAATGGATACCTACCAAGCTGCCGGTTTAGGTAAGCCGACGGATCTAGGCTTAATCGGCGAACAAGCCGGCTTATTAAATGCCAACCGTAAACGTTGGGCAGATATCGATCGCGCTACTGTGGCTTACGGTTACGGCATTACCGCCACTCCGTTACAAATGGCGCGCGCTTATGCAACACTCGGTAGTTTCGGCATTTATCGTCCGCTTTCAATTACTAAAGTCGATCCGCCGGTAATCGGTCAACGGGTTTTTTCCGAAAAAATTACTAAAGATATTGTCGGCATACTTGAAAAAGTAGCGATTAAAAATAAACGCGCGATGGTAGAGGGTTATCGCGTCGGCGTGAAAACCGGTACGGCGCGCAAAATCGAAAACGGTCGTTATGTGAATAAATATGTGGCATTTACCGCAGGTATCGCGCCAATTAGTGATCCGCGTTATGCCTTGGTGATTTTAATTAATGATCCGAAAGCGGGACAATATTACGGTGGCGCGGTTTCCGCACCGGTTTTTTCCAGCATTATGGGTTACGCTTTACGCGCCAATGGCGTTGCACCGGATGCCGAACCAACGGATAAAACCGCCAAACGTACGGTTCGTATAGCACCGCATCGAGCGGAGCGGGCGAATTAAGGAAAAATAATGAAAAGATTGACTGAGCTTTTTAATTTGCCCGCGCTTTCGAGCGATATTGAAATTAATCGATTGGTTTTAGATAGTCGAAAAGTCAAAAAGGGCGATCTTTTTGTGGCGGTAAAAGGCCATCAAATTGATGCGACACAGTTTATCGGCCAGGCCATTTCCGCCGGAGCCAGTGCGATTTTAGCCGAAACCGATTCGCCTGATGCGCACCTCAGCGTCGAATATTACCAACAAATACCGTTGATTTATTATTATCGTTTATCTGCCGACCTATCCGAAATCGCCGATAAGTTTTATGTTTCGCCCTCTAAAAAACTCACATTAGTCGGTGTAACCGGTACCAATGGAAAAACCACCGTTTCCCAATTATTAGCTCAATGGGCGCAACGCTTAGGCCACAGGGCCGCAGTGATGGGTACCATCGGCAACGGCCTATTGGGACAAATAGTCGAGGCCAAAAATACAACGGGGTCGGCCATTGAAATTCAATCTTCATTGGCTTCTTTCGTTAATGCCGGCGCGGATTTTGCCGCTATCGAGGTTTCTTCTCATGGGCTGGTTCAGCACCGCATTGAAGCTTTAAATTTTAACGCGGCGATTTTTACTAACTTAAGCCGCGATCATTTAGATTATCACGGTACCATGGAAGAATATGCCGAAGCGAAAAAACGTTTCTTTTTTGAACTTCAACCCGAACTACAAATTTTAAATGCCGATGATCCTATCGGTGCGCAATGGTTAAGTGAATTACCAAACGCCGTTGCGGTGAGTTGTAAAGCTGATTTCCAAGCGCATTCAAAACGCTATTTAAATGCCGTTTCCGTTCGTTTTAGCGGCGAAGGTACGCAGATTGATTTTGTATCCAACTGGGGAAATGGCACATTAAATAGCCCATTAATCGGTGCTTTTAATGTGACTAATTTGCTGCTTGCTATGGCGACTTTATTGGCTTTGGGCTATCCATTACATGATCTCATACATAGTGTTTCCGCTTTAAAAGGTGTATGCGGCAGAATGGAGGTGATTCAAGTAACGGGAAAACCAACGGTAATCGTCGATTACGCTCACACGCCGGATGCTTTGGAAAAAGCCTTAATCGCCGCACGTGAGCATTGCAATGGTAAATTATGGTGTGTGTTCGGGTGCGGTGGCGATCGGGATACAGGCAAACGTCCGTTAATGGCAAAAGTCGCGCAACAGTTCGCCGATATGATTGTGGTGACAAAAGATAATCCGCGCACCGAAGATCCGGATAAAATCGAAGCGGATATCGTTGCCGGTTTTAGCGATATGAATAACGTCGGCTTAATTCCCGATCGCGCGCAGGCCATTGAATTCGCAATTCAAGCCGCGTTTAAAAATGATCTGATTTTAATTGCCGGAAAAGGGCACGAAAATTATCAAATTATTGGCCATCAAATTTTGCACTTTTCCGATCAAGAAACCGCCTCATACTATTTAAATCAATAATCCTTAAACTTAAAAATGATTAACTTAACCACGCAACAACTTGCCCAAATTCTAAATGCTGTGCTTATCGGCGACGGACAAGTCGTTATCGAAAACATCAACACGGATACGCGCAAAGCGGTGCCGAATCATTTGTTTTTTGCCTTAAAAGGGATGAATTTCGACGCCCATCAATATCTCCCTCAAGCGATTGTGCAAGGCGCCGTCGCTTTAGTCGTGCAACAAGCGCAACCCGCCCTTGATGTGCCACAATTAGTGGTAAACGATACGCGTTTAGCGTTAGGGCAATTGGCCAAATGGTTGCGTGAAAAAATTAATCCGCGCACCGTGGCGATGACCGGTTCTTCTGGTAAAACCACCGTCAAAGAAATGACCGCTGGCATCTTACAACACACGGCCGGCGACGCCAATGCGGTGCTGTTTACCGAGGGCAATTTAAATAATGATATTGGCGTTCCGCTCACTTTGTTGCGCTTGAACGAAAAACATCGTTTTGCGGTCATTGAATTGGGGGCGAATCATCAAGGCGAAATTGACTACACGACGAAATTAGTTGAGCCCGATGCGGTGCTCATAAACAACATTGCGCCGGCGCACTTGGAGGGATTTGGTTCTTTAGAAGGTGTGGCGCGCGCGAAAGGTGAAATTTTCCGTGGTTTAACACCGAACGGCGTGGCGATCATTAATACGGAACATAATCAGTTGGCGATTTGGCAAAAAGAAATCGGCGGTCATCGGATTGAATATTTCAACGGGAAAGATTATTTCGCTAAAAATGTTCACTATTCAGAACAAGGTTCCACTTTTAGGTTAGTTTCACCGAAAGGCGAAATCGACATTAATTTGCCGTATTTAGGCGAACATAATGTCAAAAATGCTTTGGCGGCAAGCGCGCTTGCGATGAATGTTGGTGCCGATTTGGCGGATGTGAAAGCGGGACTTGAGCATCGCTCGCAAATGAAAGGCCGTTTATTTCCAATTCACGTGAACGATAAGTTGTTATTGTTGGATGATACATATAACGCCAATATGGATTCCATGAAAGCGGCGATTGATGTACTCAAAAATTATCAGGCGTTTCGTATTTTATGCGTGGGTGATATGAAAGAACTCGGTGTCAACTCCTCGGCGATTCATCGTCAAGTGGGTGCATACGCGAAAGCAGCAAAGCTTGATTTGGTTTGTTCTTTCGGAGATGAAAGCGCACATATTTCCGAGCAAGCTTTTGGCCGCCATTTTACCGATAAAACCCAGATGACGAATTTTTTGCTGCCGATTATTGAGGCGCAATTACAACAACATAACAACGTCGTGTTGCTAGGGAAAGGCTCGCGTTCAATGAAAATGGAAGATGTGATTTATTCATTAAAGGATAAAATTAAATGTTAGTTTGGTTAGCCGAATACCTTGTTCGTTACGAAACCGCATTTAATGCGATTTCTTATATTACCGTCCGCGCAATTTTGGCGCTATTGACCGCGCTGTTAATTTCTCTTTGGATTGGTCCGAAAGTGATCAAGCGTTTGCAAATTTTGAAATTTGGTCAAGAAGTACGCAACGATGGTCCGGAAAGCCATTTCGCCAAAAAAGGCACGCCGACTATGGGAGGCGTGATGATTTTATTCTCCATTGGCGTAAGCACTTTATTATGGGCAAATCTGGCTAATCCATACATTTGGATTTGTTTGTTCGTATTATTTGGCTACGGTGCTATCGGTTTTGTGGACGACTACCGCAAAATTACCCGCAAAAATACCGATGGTTTAATCGCACGCTGGAAATATTTCTGGATGTCGGTTGTGGCTTTGGCAGCGATTATTTGGCTTTACTGGCTCGGTCACGATACCGACGCAACGCGTTTAGTCCTCCCTTTCTTTAAAGACATCATGCCGCAACTTGGTTTGTTCTATATCGTTTTATCGTATTTTGTGATCGTCGGTACCGGCAATGCGGTGAATTTAACGGACGGCTTGGATGGCTTGGCCATTATGCCGACCGCATTGGTAGCCGGCGCGTTTGCTTTAATCGCTTGGGCGACGGGGAACATCAATTTTGCCGAATATTTGCATATCCCTTACATTAAACACAGTTCCGAAGTGGTTGTATTCTGCACCGCAATCGTGGGTGCCGGTCTCGGCTTTTTATGGTTTAACACCTATCCGGCGCAAGTATTTATGGGCGACGTGGGCTCGCTCGCCCTAGGCGGCGCTTTAGGCGTGGTGGCGATTTTGGTTCGGCAAGAATTTTTACTTGTGATTATGGGCGGCGTATTTGTCGTTGAAGCGCTTTCCGTCATTTTGCAAGTGGGCTCATACAAACTCCGTAAGCAACGCATTTTCCGCATGGCGCCGATTCACCATCACTTTGAATTAAAAGGCTGGCCGGAACCGAGAGTGATTATTCGATTTTGGATTATTTCGTTGATGTTGGTGTTGATGGGGTTGGTTACGCTTAAATTAAGATAGCGGGTTTGGCTCTTTCTAAAAGAAAAAGTATGGGTGATTTCCAGAAAATTTCGCGTTTATTATGGGTGAAAAGATATCCAAAAAACCTATCAAAAATCCACCGGAGTTTATCGCGAAATTACACAGCGGTTGTATAAAGCTTAAATGACCTCGCAAAACAGCACCGCATTGAAGCCACTTCCAATGCGGTGCTGTTTTGTGGTGTAAGCTCATACTCCGGATTTAAAAACTTAAACCGAATGTAACATTAAAAAGAAGAATTAAAATGACAAGCTTATATAAAAACAAAAATATCACCATCATCGGGCTCGGCAAAACCGGCTTATCTTGTATCGACTATCTTCAATCGCAAGGTGCAAATATCCGCGTCATCGATACCCGTCAAAATCCAAAAGGTGCGGATCAGCTGCCAAAAAATATTCCGTTACACATTGGCGGACTAAATCAACAATGGCTACTTGAAAGCGATATGATTGTAATTAGCCCGGGATTGGCGGTAAAAACACCGGAAATTCAGACAGCACTTTCCGCCGGCGTGGAAGTGGTCGGCGATATTGAATTGTTCTGTCGCGCGGCGGCCAAGCCGATCGTTGCGATTACCGGCTCTAACGGTAAAAGCACGGTAACCACGTTAGTTTATGAAATGGCTAAAGCAGCCGGCGTGAAAGTCGGGATGGGGGGCAATATCGGTATTCCGGCGCTTTCTTTGTTGAAGGAAGATTGTGATCTTTACGTGTTGGAGCTGTCTAGTTTTCAATTAGAAACCACTTATAGCCTGAAAGCCACAGCGGCAACGGTGCTCAATGTCACGGAAGATCATATGGATCGCTATGTCGATTTGGAAGATTACCGCCAAGCAAAATTGCGTATTTATCATAATGCACAAACGGCGGTGGTAAATAACGAAGATAAATTAACCTTCGGGGAAGGCGAAAATCAAGCCAAGCAAACAGTATGTTTTGCTGAGCACGATGCGGATTATCGATTAAAAATTGAAAACGGCAAACAATATTTAATGGCAAAAGACGAGGTGATTTTGCCTTGCGATGAAGCGACTTTGGTGGGGCGCCATAATTATATGAACATCTTGGCGAGCACCGCATTGGCGCAAGCGATAGGTATTGATTTAAATGCGATTCGCACAGCGTTGCGCCAATTTAAAGGATTGGATCATCGTTTTCAACTCGCTCATCAAGCTCACGGCGTGCGTTGGGTTAACGATTCTAAAGCCACCAATGTGGGCAGTACGGTCGCGGCGCTTGAAGGCCTGACGGTGGAAGGCAAACTTCATTTATTGCTAGGCGGCGATGGTAAAGGGGCAGATTTTTCTGAACTTGCCACTTTGATTAATCGGCCGAATATTATTTGTTATTGTTTTGGGCGCGACGGGGCACAGCTTGCTACGCTTTCTCCGCAAAGCCATTTATTTGACACAATGGAACAAGCCGTTGAATTTTTGCGTCCGGCACTAAGCGCGGGCGATATGGTATTATTGTCGCCCGCTTGCGCAAGCCTTGACCAATTCGCCTCTTTTGAAAAACGCGGTGAAGAATTTACGCGTTTGGCAAAATTAAGTTAACACTCGATATTTCTAGTGCAATGGAATTTATTCGAAAAATTAAACAAAGTCTTGATGACTGGAGCCGAATTACGCCGCATGGTTTATTGTATGACCGTGCGTTGTTTTGGCTTTTTGTGATTTTATTGATGATTGGTCTGATTGCCGTGACTTCGGCGTCAATTCCTTATAGTTCGCGTTTATTCAATGATGCTTTTTATTTTGCCAAACGCGATGCATTTTATGTGTTTTTATCTCTTTTAACCTGCTATTTCACGATGCAAATTTCCTCTCAACAGTGGGAAAAATGGCACGTGAAAATCTTTTTCTTAGCCATCGCGCTGCTCTTTGCTGTGCTGATTGTGGGCACCTCGGTAAACGGCGCGAAGCGTTGGATTTCTCTTGGTCTGTTGAATTTCCAACCGGCAGAATTTGCAAAATTAGCGTTAACTTGTTTCCTTGCCAGCTATTTCACCCGACGTTACGACGAAGTTCGAGCAAATAAGCTTAGCGCATTCAAACCCTTCATCGTAATGGGCAGTATGGGCGTATTTTTGCTAGTACAGCCTGACTTGGGAAGTACGGTGGTCTTGTTTGTTATTACCTTCAGTATGCTTTTTATCGTCGGCGCGAACTTTTGGCAGTTTATCGGCTTGATTGGAACAGGGGCTTTGCTTTTTGTCTGGTTGGTGCTTTCTGCCGCTTATCGTTTAAAACGATTTACCGGTTTTTTAGAGCCCTTTGAAGATCCTTACGGCACCGGTTTTCAGCTTACTAACTCGTTAATGGCATTTGGTCGCGGTGAAATTACCGGTGAAGGATTAGGCAATTCTATTCAAAAACTCGATTACTTGCCGGAAGCACACACCGATTTCATTATGGCGATTATCGGTGAAGAGTTTGGTTTTATCGGTATTTTTATAGTGGTGATATTACTCGGTTTGTTGGTTTTCCGCGCATTGAAAATCGGGCGCGAATCGTTACAACTTGAACAACGTTTTCGCGGTTTCTTTGCGCTTGGAATTAGTTTTTGGATTTTTTTTCAAGGTTTTGTGAATTTAGGCATGGCGCTCGGTATGTTGCCGACCAAAGGTCTGACTTTCCCGTTAGTCAGTTACGGCGGCTCTAGTATTATCATTATGTCGGCGACTATCGGAATTTTATTGCGTATTGATCACGAAAATCGCTTACAACGCGGCGGTCAAGCGCGTCTGCGTGATGAGTAGGAATAAAAATGAAAAATAAAAAATTATTAGTGATGGCGGGTGGTACAGGTGGACATGTGTTTCCCGCCATTGCCGTCGCACAACATTTGCAAGCGCAAGGCTGGGACATTTGCTGGCTCGGCACGAAAGATCGAATGGAAGCGCATTTGGTGCCGAAATATGGCATTCCGATTCGTTTCATTCAAATTTCAGGTTTGCGCGGCAAAGGAATCAAAGCTTTGCTCTGTGCGCCTTTTGCGATTTTACGCGCAGTACTTCAAGCAAAGAAAATTATTCAAGCGGAGCAGCCCAATGCGGTGCTCGGAATGGGGGGCTATGTTTCCGGTCCGGGCGGTGTGGCAGCGAAACTTTGTGGTGTGCCAATTATTTTGCACGAACAAAACGCCGTTGCCGGTCTAACTAACAAATGGTTGGCGAAAATTGCGACACGCGTTCTGCAAGCTTTTCCGAACGCCTTTAGCATGGCGGAAGTAGTGGGCAATCCGGTTCGTCAAGATTTATTTCGGATGCCAAGTCCGCCCGAACGTTTTGCCCAACGCGATGGAAAGTTACGTCTGCTAGTGGTAGGCGGAAGTCAAGGTGCACGCGTATTGAACCAAACTTTACCGAAAGTGGTCGCACAATTAACCGATAAACTGGAAGTCCGTCACCAAGTGGGGAAAGGCTCGCTAGAAAAGGTGATTGAACTTTACGGCGAATACGCGACGAATGTAACTATTACCGAATTTATTGAGGATATGGCGCAAGCTTATGCGTGGGCGGACGTGGTAATTTGTCGTTCCGGCGCATTGACCGTGTGCGAGCTCGCAGCCGTAGGTGCACCGGCGATTTTCGTGCCGTTTCAACATAAAGATCGTCAGCAATATTTGAATGCTAAATATTTAGCCGATGCGGGGGCGGCAAAAATCATCGAACAAGCGGATTTAACAGCGGAAATTTTGATTGATTATTTACGTAATTTTACCCGCAATGAGCTGTTACAAATGGCGCTAAAAGCAAAAGCGATGGCTACACCCCATTCTGCGCAACGAGTAGCAGATGTCATTATTGAGAACGCAAAATAATGTAAAAATCCTTTAGAAAAATTACTTGCGCTTTTACAATAAGTGGCAATGTTTTTAAGGGTTAAAAGGATAAAAAATGAAACATTCCCACGAAGAAATTAGAAAAATTATTCCTGAAATGCGTCGTGTGCAACAAATTCATTTCATCGGCATCGGTGGCGCCGGAATGAACGGAATTGCGGAAATTTTATTAAATGAAGGTTATCAAATTTCCGGTTCCGATATTGCCGACAGTGTGGTTACGCAACGTCTCGCGCAAGCCGGGGCGACGATTTTTATCGGTCATGCAGCGGAAAATATTGAAGGCGCGAGTGTGGTCGTGGTGTCCAGTGCGATTCACGAAGATAATCCGGAACTGATTGCGGCAAAGCAAAAACGTATTCCGGTAATTCAGCGCGCGCAGATGTTGGCGGAAATTATGCGTTTTCGTCATGGTATTGCGGTGGCCGGAACGCATGGTAAAACTACTACCACCGCGATGATTTCAATGATTTACACACAAGCAAAATTGGATCCGACTTTTGTTAATGGTGGTTTGGTGAAATCTGCCGGTAAAAATGCACATTTGGGTGCCAGCCGTTATTTAATTGCGGAAGCGGACGAAAGCGATGCGTCATTCTTACATTTGCAGCCGATGGTTTCCGTGGTAACGAATATGGAGCCGGATCATATGGATACTTACGAAGGCGATTTCGAGAAAATGAAAGCAACTTACGTAAAATTCCTGCATAATTTACCGTTCTACGGCTTAGCGGTGATGTGCGCCGATGATCCCGTTTTAATTGAACTTCTACCGAAAATCGGACGCCAAGTGATAACTTACGGTTTCGACGAACATGCCGACTACCGCATTGAAGATTACGAACAAACCGGTTTTCAAGGGCATTATACGGTGATTTGCCCGAACGGTGAGCGTATTAATGTGTTATTGAATGTGCCGGGTAAACATAATGCCTTAAATGCTACGGCGGCGCTTGCTGTGGCAAAGGAGGAAGGTATTGGTAACGCAGCGATTTTAGAGGCCCTTGCCGATTTCCAAGGTGCGGGACGTCGTTTCGACCAACTTGGTGAATTTATTCGTCCGAACGGTAAAGTGCGTTTAGTGGACGATTATGGTCATCATCCAACCGAAGTGGGGGTAACTATAAAAGCTGCGCGCGAAGGTTGGGGTGATAAACGTATTGTGATGATTTTCCAACCGCATCGTTACTCCCGTACTCGCGATTTATTCGACGATTTTGTACAGGTGCTTTCTCAAGTTGATGCGTTAATTATGTTGGATGTGTATGCGGCAGGCGAAACACCGATTGTAGGCGCGGATAGTAAAGCTCTTTGTCGTTCCATTCGTAATTTAGGCAAGGTTGATCCGATTTTGCTTTCCGATACGACACAGTTAGGCGAAGTGTTAGATCAAATTATCCAAGATGGCGATTTAATTTTGGCTCAAGGTGCGGGTAGTGTGAGTAAAATTTCACGCGGTTTAGCGGAATCTTGGAAAAATTAGAAGAATTAATAGGATAAAAAATGAATTTAAAACAAGAAAAAATTGCGGTGTTATTAGGCGGTACTTCGGCTGAACGTGAAGTGTCTTTAAATTCCGGCAATGCGGTGCTGGATGCGCTTTTGAATCAAGGTTACAACGCGCATCCGATTGATCCAAAAGAATATAATGTCGCGAATTTAAAAAATGACGGTTTTAATCGCGTGTTCAATATTTTGCACGGCCGCGGCGGCGAAGACGGTACGATGCAAGGTTTATTAGAACAAATCGGCTTACCTTACACCGGTTGTGGTGTATTGGCCTCCGCATTAACCATGGATAAAATGCGTACCAAAATGTTGTGGAAAGCTTTTGGTTTGCCGGTAGCGGAGATGGAGGTGATAACTCGTGAAACTTTTGCTCAACTTGATCCGCAAGCAATCGTAGCAAAATTAGGTTTGCCGTTAATGGTAAAACCTTCATTGGAAGGTTCAAGCGTCGGCTTGACCAAAGTGAAAGCGGAGAATGAACTAAAATCGGCAGTGGAATTTGCGCTTAAATTTGATAACACTATTTTAATTGAAGAATGGCTTTCCGGTGATGAATTAACGGTGCCGGTATTGGATGGGCAAGTGCTTCCTTCCATTCGTATCGTGCCTGAAGGGGAGTTTTACGATTACGAGGCAAAATATATTTCCGATAATACGCAATATTTTTGTCCGGCCGGTTTAACGCCGGAGCGTGAGCAAGAATTAGCAATATTGGTAAAACGCGCTTATGACGCAGTTGGCTGTCGTGGTTGGAGCCGCATTGACGTGATGTGCGATGCGAAAGGTGATTTCCGCTTGGTGGAAGTAAATACTAATCCGGGTATGACAAGCCATAGTTTATTTCCGAAGTCGGCGGCAATAGCGGGAATTTCTTTTAAACAACTCGTGGTGAAAATTTTGGAGTTGAGTGCGTAATGAATGTGCTAAAACGCAAAACGACGCAAAATATTCGATACGGCGAATCAAGGTTTAAGTATTTTTTACAGATTCGTTTGTTGATTGTGCTGTTGTGCGTTGGGTTGGCGTACTTTGTTTATTCAAACTGGCAAAATTGGTTGGAAAGCTTGGATTCGAAACCTATCAGCGCTTATGCTTTAGTGGGAAAAACGGAGTTTACTGATTACGCTGATGTACAAGATGTGTTGCTAAAAATGGGTACGCTGAAAGGATTTTGGGGACAGGACGTTAAAGCGATTCAAGAACGGCTTGAGAGTTTGCCTTGGGTGAAAGGCGCCGTAGTTCGTAAAGTTTGGCCGAATCGGTTAAGTATTTGGTTAACGGAATATATGCCGGTAGCTGTTTGGAACAACACAGAGTTTATCACGAAAGAGGGTACGGTTTTTCAATTACCGATGGAACGTCTGAAGAATAACACTTTACCTTATTTAGGCGGACCGAATTATCAAAGTTTAAAAGTGCTTGAGGCTTGGAACCAGATTTACGCAGATTTTAAAGCAAAGAATTTGAGTGTAAAGGGGATAACGATTGATGAGCGTGGCGCGTGGCAAGTTACCCTTGATAATGATATAGTACTAAAACTTGGACGTGGCGAATGGAAATCAAAGCTGGAACGTTTTGTGACGATTTATCCACAAATTGAAGTGCCGGAAGGTAAACGAATTGATTATATCGATTTGCGATATGCTGCTGGGGCAGCCGTCGGCATGGCGGATAAATAAAAATTATTAGGTGTGATAAAAATGGCAAAAGTAGTTGAAACGAAGGCGATTGTTGGACTTGAAGTAGGAACATCTAAAGTCGTGGCCGTCGTTGGCGAAGTTTTACCTGACGGCGTGGTAAATGTACTCGGTGTGGGAAGTTGCCCCTCAAAGGGGATTGATCGTGGCAGTATTACTGACTTGGATGCGGTGGTAAATTCCATTCAGCGCGCGATTGAATCCGCCGAATCCATGGCAGATTGCCAAATCATGAGTGTAACCTTAGCCATTACCGGCGAACATATCCAAAGCCTAAATGAAAGTGGTTTCGTTCCGATCGGTGAAAGCGAGGTGACTCAAGATGAAATTGACTCTGCATTGCACAATGCCAGTACGATCAAATTGCCGGAAGGCGTTTCTCTATTACATGTGATTCCGCAAGAATATGCAGTGGATCGCCAGCTAAATATTAAAAATCCGCTTGGTTTACAAGGTGTTCGTTTAAATGCTCATGTTCATTTAATCACTTGTCATCAAGACTGGCAAAATAATTTGAAGAAAGCTGTTGAACGTTGCGGTTTGCAAGTGGATAAAGTGGTCTTCTCCGGTTTTGCAGCGACTCATTCGGTGTTGACCGAAGATGAAAAGGATCTTGGTGTCTGCTTGATAGATTTTGGTGCTGGCACTATGAATATGATGGTGTTTACCAATGGAGCGTTACGTTTTAGTAAAGTTATTCCTTATGCGGGTAATATCGTAACGAATGATATTGCGCATGCATGCACGATTTCTCGTACTGAGGCCGAAAGGGTAAAAGTCAATTATGCGAGTGCGGTTTATCCGGCGCGTTTGAATGGTGATAAGAAAATTGAAGTTGCTAGTATCGGAGGCCGTGCACCACGTACTTTAACAAAAAGTGATTTATCTTTGATTACTTCTGCCCGTTATACGGAACTTCTTGGTGTTGTAAAGGACGAACTAAGTAAATTAAAAGCAGATTTAGAAAGCAAGAATATCAAATTTGAGCTTATTGCCGGTGTCGTTATTACCGGAGGAGGCGCGCAAATTGAAGATTTAAGGGAATGCGCGATGGATGTATTCGGTTGTCAAGTTAGAACAGGTAGTCCGTTAAATATTACGGGGTTAACGGATTATGTAAATCGTCCGCAATATTCAACGGTGGTTGGTTTATTACAATATAGTCACAGTAATAGCGATGATGAACTGATCGGTGGAGATAGTTATTCGGGAGGTAGTATTCTGGGATCTATTTGGTCTGGGATTAAAAAAATTGCCAATAAAGTACGGTCCGAATTTTGATTATTTTCGATTTTCATCTACAATACGCCCAATTTGGCTTTTATTAATGTGCTAGCAAAGAATTAGCAGAATGGAGAACAATAAATGTTATACCCAGATTACGGTGATTTTGAAGAGCAATCAGGTGCGCTGATTAAGGTTGTCGGTGTTGGTGGTGGCGGTGGTAATGCCGTTAATCACATGGTTGCTAACATGGCTAAACAAAATGTGGGTGGAACCTTCCTTAGTGAGACGGCGCTTGATAGCGAAGAACATGGAAAAATTATTTTTTATGCGGTGAATACGGATGCTCAGGCATTGCGTAAAAGCCAAGTTCAACAAACCGTACAAATCGGTGGCGCTACAACAAAAGGTCTTGGTGCAGGGGCAAATCCTAATGTAGGCCGTAAAGCAGCAGAGGACGATCAAGAGGAAATCCGTAAAATGCTTGAGGGCGCTGATATGGTTTTTATCGCTGCCGGTATGGGCGGTGGCACTGGGACAGGCGCTGCACCAGTAGTTGCAAAAGTAGCAAAAGAATTGGGCATCTTAACTGTTGCTGTTGTAACAAAACCATTCGCTTTTGAGGGTAAAAAGCGTATGCAATTTGCTGAATTAGGTATCAAAGACCTTTCACAATATGTTGATTCTATGATCATTATTCCTAATCAGCAAATTCAAAAAGTTCTTCCAAAGAATGCAACATTAATTGACGCATTCGCTGCTGCAAATGATGTATTACGTAATTCTGTAATGGGTATTTCCGATATGATTACCTCTCCGGGTATGATCAACGTAGACTTTGCAGATGTAAGAACGGTTATGTCTGAAATGGGTCAAGCAATGATCGGCTTTGGTTCTGCACACGGTAGCCCAGGCGAAGGGCGCGCGGAAGAAGCAGCAAGAATTGCAGTGCGTAACGATTTATTAGAGAAAGTAGATTTAACCAACGCAAAAGGTATTTTAATTAACATTACTGGTGGTTTTGATATCGCATTCGATGAATTTAATGTTGTAGGCGATACAATTCATAGCTTCGCATCTGAAGATGCGACCATTGTAGTGGGAACAACTTTAGTGCCTGAAATGAGTGATGAAATCCGTGTGACAATTGTTGCAACAGGGTTGGGTGAAATTACTCCAAATGAAGTAATCCAAGTACAAAAACCTGTTCAACAACTATCGCCGCTGCATCATCCCGAAGAAAATCAACAGGCAATCCAGTTAAGAACACAAGAACAACAAATCACCTCTTTTAGACAACCAGAGCCAATACGTTCAACTTATAATTCGGAGCACGTTCAGCAACCAAAAGAAGGATATCGTAGCGAGTTGGAAAGACCAATTACCGATCGTTTATCTTCTTTTAAACGATTTGATCCCAATGTAGTGGAGCAAAGTGATAAATAGCAAATGAACTGTTATTTTGCAGTAGGGCAAAAATTATGATTAAGCAAAGAACATTAAAGCAAAGCGTTAAAGTGACAGGAGTAGGTTTACATAGCGGAAAAAAGGTAAGTTTAACGCTACGCCCAGCTATGCCAAATACCGGCATAATCTACTGTCGTACGGATTTAAATCCTCCTGTAACCTTTCCTGCAAATGCAGATTCGGTACGTGACACAATGCTTTGTACTGCATTAGTAAATGAGCAAGGTGTTCGCGTTTCAACCGTAGAACACTTGAACGCCGCATTAGCTGGTCTTGGTATTGATAACATTATTATTGAAGTTGATGCACCGGAAATTCCCATTATGGACGGTAGTGCAAGTCCGTTCATTTATTTGTTATTAGATGCGGGAATTAAAGAGCAAAACGCGCCGAAGAAATTTATTCGTATTAAGCAATATGTACGCGTGGAAGACGGTGATAAGTGGGCAGAATTTAAACCTTACGATGGTTTTCGTTTGGACTTTACTATAGATTTTGAGCATCCTGCGATTGGCAAAAACGTACGTAATTATGTAATGGATTTTTCTGCGCAAACATTTGTTCATCAAATCGCTCGGGCAAGAACTTTTGGTTTTATGAAAGATATTGAATATCTTCAATCTCAAGGTTTAGCATTAGGCGGTAGTTTAGACAACGCCATCGTATTAGACGATTATCGTATCTTAAATGAAGATGGTTTACGTTTTAGAGATGAACTCGTTCGCCATAAGATGCTAGATGCCATAGGCGACTTATATATGTGTGGTTACAATATCATCGGTGCTTTTAAAGCGTATAAATCAGGTCATGGTTTAAATAACAAATTACTTCGAGCTGTACTTGCAAATCAAGAGGCGTGGGAATTTGTCACTTTTGAAGATAAAGAAAAAGTACCACAGGGTTATTTGGCGCCCGCTCAAATTTTAATCTAATAATTTTTTAGTTGAAAAAGCTATATTTCTACAAGAAGTATAGCTTTTTTATTGTGTTAATTGCTCCTAAAACGTCACTCAATTTTGGCAAAACTCGCAAAAAGCAACTGTGCTTGATGCCTCAAAATATGTCCGAAAGACGCAGTAATCTTCAAATAAGGATAAATATGGCTTTAGAACTATCCGAAATTCGTCAGCAAATTACGCAAATTGACCGTAGTTTGTTGAAGTTGCTTTCTGAGCGCCATCGCTTGGCTTTTGATGTGGTAAGAAGTAAAGAAGTGACCCAAAAAGCTTTGCGTGATGTGGAACGTGAACAGCAACTTTTGCAAGAATTGGTACAATTTGCTGAAAATGAAAATTATCAACTTGAACCGCAATATATTACTTCTATTTTCCAAAAAATTATTGAAGATTCGGTTTTGACCCAACAAGTTTATTTACAGCAAAAACTTAATGAACAACGTGAGGAAAATCTGCATATTGCATTCTTGGGCAAACGCGGTTCTTATTCAAACTTAGCTGCGCGTAATTATGCCGCTCGCTATCAAAAACAGTTTATAGAGCTCGGTTGCGAGTCTTTTGAGCAAGTATTTGAGAAAGTGCAGAATGGTGAGGCCGATTTTGGTATTTTACCGTTGGAAAATACCACGTCGGGGGCGATTAACGAGGTGTACGATCTGCTGCAACATACGGATTTATCGCTTGTAGGCGAACTGGCCTATCCAATCAAACACTGTGTATTAGTGAATAGTAATACGGATTTAAGCCAAATTGACACGCTTTATAGTCATCCGCAAGTGATTCAGCAATGCAGTCAATTCATTCACCTTCTTAAACGCGTTCATATTGAATATTGTGAAAGCAGCTCTCATGCGATGCAGTTGGTCGCCCGTTTAAACAAGTCAAATATTGCTGCATTAGGTAATGAAGACGGGGGCAAGCTATATGGTTTGAACGTGTTGAAAAACAACATCGCCAACCAAGCAAATAACATCACTCGCTTTATTGTTGTAGCTAAGCAGCCGCGCGAAGTGTCGCCACAGATTCACACGAAAACCTTGCTGTTGATGACGACTTCACAACAAGTCGGTTCTTTAGTGGATGCACTTTTAGTATTTAAAAAGCACAATATTAATATGACTAAGCTTGAATCCCGCCCGATTTACGGAAAGCCTTGGGAGGAGATGTTTTATTTGGAAATCGAAGCGAATATTCATCATCCTGACACTCTTCAAGCTTTGGATGAATTAAAAGCTTGCAGTAACTACTTGAAAATTTTAGGTTGTTATCCAAGTGAGATTGTAAAACCGGTGAATGTCTAAAAAAACGCGGTCAGCTAATTTTGACCGCGTAAAGTTAAGCTTTTTTCAAAAACTCGGATTTCAGCATGATTTTTCCGCAGTCCACATTGTGATCGCCGTTGACTAAACGGATGTTTTTGAATTTAGTGCCTTTTTTCAACACTTCGGACGAGCCTTTCAATTTTAGATCTTTAATTAAAAGCACATCATCGCCGTCGGCAAGCAAGTTACCGTTGCTGTCTTTGACGATGAGTTGCTCGTCGTCGACTTCCGCCGCTTCATTGCTGTTCCACTCATTACCGCAATCAGGGCAAACGAAATTAACCGAATCGTGATAAACATATTCACCTCGGCATTTGGGGCAGGCTGGCATTTGATCCATGGGGTTTTCCTTCTTAAGTAAAATATAACGGGGCGCGAGTATAGCAAAAAATGGCTTGCTCGCCAAAAATGCAATGTTTGGGAAAAGTATTTGAGGAAAATTATGAAAATACAATTTTTAGTAACGATTTTGGGGGCAGCGATGATAAACGGTACGGTGTCCGCGCATAATTTACAGTCGGAGCAAGTCGTACCGCCAGTGAAAGTGGCTGAGTTCGGTGAGATTGTGATCATCGAAAATAGCACCGCATTGAAGCCTTGGTATTCCTCGAGTTTGCCGGGTAAAGTGCGTGTAGTTCACCATTTAGCCGGCAGAACCGCGGCAAAAGAGAAAAATCAACCGATGATTGATGCGATCAAGGCAGCACATTTTGATCAGGCTAAATATCAAACGACAACAATCATTAATGCCGATGATGCCATTGTCGGCACCGGTATGTTCGTAAAGCGCAGCGCCGAAAAAGGTAAAATTGAAAATCCTCACAGCCAAGTTATTTTGGACGATAAAGGTGCGGTCAAAAATGCTTGGAGTTTACAGGAAAAAGACAGTTTGATTATCGTGTTGGATAAACAGGGCAAAGTGAAGTTTGCGAAGGAGGGCGCGTTATCGCAAAGTGAAATTCAAACGGTACTTGCTTTGCTGAGGGATTTAATGCGTTGATTAAAAAAGCGGAAGATGGATTTCCGCTTTTTTTACATGCGTTTTCCTCTGAATTATTGAGGCGAAGCTTCTTCCACAGGTGCATTATCAAGAACATCCCATACGCTCCCTTGTGGCGTTTCGGCTGATTGATCCGAAGCGCTGCTTTCTGTCGGCTGGCTTGTCGTCGCAAAAGATGAAGAACAGAAGTTTTGTCCATTGTTAACCCACACCGGAATCACGCGATTGCTGGCGCAATCCCAGCCACCATGTGGAGTGATTCCTATCCATTTGATATCCGAAGGTTTGTCTAAGGTGAGTTTTTCAATGTAAACGCGATTGAGATAATCTTTATAGATTTGTAATGCGCCGGATGCGCCGGTAAGTTTGGTTTCGCCGTTGTCATCGCGACCGAGCCAAATAGTGCTAACGTTTTTGCCGTCAATGCCGACAAACCAAGTATCGCGCGCATCGTTCGTGGTGCCCGTTTTCCCCGCTAGACGAAGATCAGCGTAATCGTTTTGCAAACTGCGCGCCGTACCGCGTTCGACGGTTTGTTGCATGGCGAACAGTGTTTGGAAGGCGGCTTCACGCGGCACAACTTGTTTGGCTTCTTTATCGTGTTGATAAATCAGATTGCCTTGGCGATCGACAATACTATCTATCGTGCTTAAATCAATTCTACCGCCCTGATTGGCAATGGTTTGATAGAGCTTGGTCACGTCATAGGGCGAAATGGAATAAGAGCCGAGCAACATGGCGGGGACTTTCGGAATTTCTACATTGTCCCACCCCATCGCTTTTTGCGTATCGATAACTTTACTCAAACCGGCTTTCATCCCAATATTGACCGTCGGAATATTCAGCGAGCGGGCGAGCGCATCCATTAACATCACCGAACCGCTGTATTTACGATCGTAGTTGCGCGGTTGCCACGGCGGACTACCTTTCACATTGATGGTAATCGGTTGGTTGTTAATCGGTGTGTTTAAGCGAAATTGATCCGGGTTGGACAGTGCGGTCAAATAAACGGAAGGTTTAACTAATGAGCCGATTTGGCGTTTCGCCATTAATGCGCGGTTAAAACCGGCATATTGGGTTTGCAGACCACCGACCACCGAACGAATTTCGCCCGTGCGGTAATCTGCCACGATCATCGCACCTTCCAAATATGGGTTTTTAGTTTGTATTTGCAGCTTAGAAACAGTATTCACCACGGCATTTTCCGATTGCGCTTGCTGTTCTAAATCCATCGTACTGAAAATGCGCGCTCCGAGCAGACCGGACATTTTATTTTCACCCAGTTGACGGCGTAAATCCGCTTGTAACGTCTGCATAAAGGCGGGGTATTTGCGCGAAATTTGCCCTTTTATTTGTACGCCGAGCGGGCGTTTGCTCAGCAATTCATATAATTCGTCGCTGATTATTTGGTGATCAAGCATCAGTTTTAACACTAGATTGCGGCGTTCGAGGGCGTTTTGCGGATTGCGCCACGGATTATAAAGGGAAGGCCCCTTCACCATGCCGACCAAAAGGGCGATTTGATCGAGGCTGATTTCGCGAACGGAACGGCCAAAATAAAATTGGCTAGCCAGCTCAAAACCATGGATTTGCGTATCGCCATTTTGCCCGAGATAAATTTCGTTGAGATAAGTTTCCAGAATACGGTTTTTATCGTAACGCCAATCTAACAGTAATGCCATTAAGGCTTCGTTGGCTTTACGGGTGATGGTGCGCTCGCCGGATAAAAATAGGTTTTTCACTAATTGCTGGGTGAGTGTACTGCCGCCTTGTACTGTTTGGCCAGCGCGAATGTTGGCGAGCATTGCGCGCACGATACCGACCGGATTGATGCCGTAATGGTCGTAAAAACGACGATCTTCCGTTAAAAGCAAGGTGTCAATTAACAAGCGCGGGTAATTTTGCAAAGGAATAGCCAAGCGATCTTCGTTATCCGATTGCAACATCGCAATTAATTTGGGGGCAAGGCGGAATTCATCTACTGTTTTCACTGCCACCAAGTCTTCAATGCGGTGCAGTTTATTCGCGCTAAAACGCAAACGCAACACGCGTTGCGGTTCCGGTTTGTCCGGGAAAGGGAAGGCACGGCGCAACACCACGATGGTGTCGTCTTCAAGTTTGAAATCGCCCGGTGCGGCAACCATCGTCGTTTGACGATATTCGTTGTCAAGCAAAATTTGAATTACTTCGTCGAAGGCAAGATTGTCCGAGATTTTTATGCTTTCAATGCGACTGTAAACTTCCGCCGGTAAGCGCCAAATTTGGCCGTCCATTTTGGCGCGGATTCGCCAATCCAAATAAGCGCCGTAAAACATGGCAAGCACAGTGAAGGTAAAAGCCGCTTTGAGCAAGAACACTTTACACGCGTGGCGTTTTGATGGTTTCGACTCGGAGGTTTGTTCTTGATGGTTATTTTCAGTCATTTAGAATTAGGCGATAAAGTCAACGTAGGCTTCGAGGAAGTGAATAAAATCTTGTGTGCCACAAAAAGCGATGCTTTCTTCATCGTAATAGTGAAAGTCGTCTTCCAATATTTCATCCGAATCGAGCGCAAGATTATTGGCGCGCACCATCACTTCATAGACGTTTAAAAATAACGTGTATTCCGCACCGATTAAGGCCTCTTCTTGATTTTCAGTCAGATGTCGCGCAGTCGAAAGTGCGTTTAAAATCGCGGCCGGATTTGACCGCACTTCGGTATTAAACCAGTTGGCGAGGGCAATATGTTCCATAGAACATTTGGCGGAAACAGTGCCTTGATAAGCAGTAAATTGGAAATCCATATTAAATGCTAAAAGAAGAACCGCAACCGCAAGTGCTGCTGGCATTTGGATTGATGACGATAAAACGCGACCCTTCCAAACCTTCGGTGTAATCTACGGTGCCGCCGATGAGATATTGCAAGCTCATCGGGTCAATGACCAATTGCACGCCGGATTTTTCAACAGTTAAGTCGCCTTCGTTGACTTTCTCATCAAAAGTGAAACCGTATTGGAAACCGCTGCAGCCGCCGCCGGTTATGTACACGCGCAATTTGAGGTTATGATTTTCTTCTTCGCTAATTAAGCTTTTTACTTTATTGGCCGCTGCGTCGGTGAATGTTAAGGGAACGGCAATGTGATCTGTCATATTTTTCTCACTTTCCTAAATTTCCTAAAATTGAACCGGCGTATTATCCAATAACCGACTAATCCGTTCAAGTGCATTCAAGATTTTCCGCGGAAATCGTCGGCGCGATGCGGCTTATCGGTGGACACTCGAAATAGCACCGCATTGAAACCGCTTGCCGCCTAAACACTGGGTTCAATGCGGTGCTATTTGGGGCATGCGACGGATGCTCGAACAGTTTGACAAGCCGGTTAAGTCAACGCTTTCGGTTTTGCCTGTTTACTACATAATGCCGGAAATCGTGCTATAATCCGCCGCAATTTGAATTATCCGGAGGGAATAAAATGACGATTCCGTTAAGAACCGAAGATGAATTAGTGAAATTGCGCGAAGCCTGTAAATTGGCGTCCAACGTATTGGTGATGATTGAACCCTATGTCAAACCGGGAGTAACGACCGGCGAACTCGACCGCATTTGCCACGAATACATGGTGAACGAGCAAAAAGTGATTCCCGCCTGTTTGAATTATCACGGTTTCCCGAAAGCAACTTGTATTTCCATTAATGAAGTGGTGTGCCACGGCATTCCGAGCTCGGATAAAGTGCTGAAAAATGGCGATATCGTTAATATCGATGTGACCGTCATTAAAGACGGCTATTTCGGCGATAATTCCAAGATGTACATTGTCGGCGGAGAAACCAATATTCGTAGCAAAAAATTGGTGGACGCAGCGCAAGAAGCGCTTTATGTCGGTTTGCGTACAGTAAAACCCGGCATTCGTTTAAATGAAATCGGCAAGGCAGTACAAGAATATACGGAAAGTCAAGGTTTTAGCGTGGTGCGTGAATATTGTGGCCACGGTATCGGTACCGAATTTCATTGTGATCCGCAAGTGTTGCATTATTATGCCGACGACGGTGGCGTAATTTTAGAACCGGGCATGGTGTTTACCATCGAGCCAATGATCAACGCCGGAAAAAAAGAAGTGCGCGTAATGGGCGACGGTTGGACGGTAAAAACCAAAGATCGTAGCCACTCGGCGCAATTCGAACATCAAATTGTGGTGACGGAAAAAGGTTGCGAAGTGATGACGATTCGCGACGAGGAAATCGCCGAAGGCCGAATTCAACGCATAATGACGAATGCTTAATTATTTTAAAGCCCACTTGTTGGGCTTTTTTTATGAGGAATTTTATGCTTTTCTCTCCCGATTTTTCTGATTCTCTTAATTCTGCTGCGGTCAAAATTCAACGAGAAAATTTGAAACGGTTCGAGTTGGAAAATTTTTCCCGTTACGACATCTTTCAGTTGATCGAAAATCGCAGTGATTTTTATGACGCGCTGCTAAAACGGCTATGGCGTGAAATGGATTTGAGTGCGCAAAGCACTTTGACTCTTATTGCCGTAGGTGGTTACGGCCGACGGGAAATGTTTCCGTTATCGGATTTGGATTTTTTGATTTTAACGGAAACTCCACCAATGCCGGAAACGGAAGAAAAAATCGGCCGATTCGTGCAATTTTTATGGGATTGCGGTTTTGAGGTGGGGCATAGTGTCCGTACGCTTGCACAGTGTAAAGCGGAAGGCAAGCGAGATATTACGATCGCGACAAATTTGTTGGAAGCCCGATTTCTTAGCGGAAATCAAGCCTGCTTCAAAGCACTGCAGGAATCCGTCAGTGGTGCGGATTTTTGGTCGAAAGAGGAATTCTTCAACGCTAAAGTACAGGAGCGAATTGAGCGTTATCAACGCTATCACAATACCGCCTACAATTTGGAACCGGACATTAAATACAGTCCGGGCGGCTTGCGTGATTTGCATTTGTTGTATTGGATCGCTTTGCGTCACACCGGTGCACAAACCTTGCAAGCGATTTCTGAAAGCGGCTTTATTTATCCGCAGGAATATCAGCAATTGCGGGAAAGCCAGGCGTTTTTGTTTAAAGTGCGATTCGCCTTGCATTTGATTCTGAAACGTTACGACAACCGATTGCTGTTTGATCGTCAAATTAAAGTCAGCCAATTATTAGGTTTTCACGGTGAAGGTAACCAAGGCGTGGAAAACATGATGAAGCGTTTTTTTCAAGCGTTGAAGCGTATTTCGTTGATCAGCAACCTGTTGATTCAACATTATCGCGAACATTTTCTCTCACCGAATTACGATGTGTTTATTCATCAACTGGATGACGATTTTGAACTGTTAAATAACGCCTTATGTTTGCGTCATCACGATATTTTTATTCGGCATCCGGAACGCATTTTAGACTTATTTTTTTATCTGACACAATTTCAAACAGCGGTAATCCATTCTGAAACGTTGCGAAAATTACAACTGGCTCTGGAACAATTAACCCAAAAATTATGCGAAATTCCGGCGGCACGTGAGAAGTTTTTACATTTATTTAATCAACCGAACGCCATCGCACGAGCGTTCATGCCGATGCATCAATATGGCGTGCTGACCGCCTACCTCCCTCAATGGCAAGGCATCGAAGGCTTGATGCAGTTTGATTTGTTTCATATTTATACGGTGGATGAACATATTTTGCGGGTAATGTTGAAACTGGAAGGTTTTTTGTCGTCAGAAAGTGAAACGCAACATCCGATTTGCCATCGGATATTGACTCGGCTTTCCGATCGTACACTGCTTTATGTCGCCGCGTTATTTCATGATATCGCGAAAGGACGAAACGGCGATCATGCGCAGCTCGGCGCATTGGATGTGGCAGAATTTGCCCGTTTGCATGGTTTTGAACGCAGTGAAATTGATACCCTAAGTTGGTTGGTAGGTGCGCATTTGTTGATGTCGATAACCGCGCAGCGCCGCGATATTCATGATCCCGAAGTGGTGATGAAATTCGCTGAAGCGGTACAAAATCAGGTGCGTCTTGATTATTTAACCGTGCTTACCGTTGCGGATATCAGCGCCACCAATGCGGTGCTCTGGAACGGTTGGAAACGATCGTTGTTTTCTTCCTTATATGATTTCACCGCGCAGCAGTTCAACCAAGGAATGCTGGAATTGTTGGATTATTCGGAAAAAGCGCAAGAACATCGCCGTGCCGCATTGACGATTTTGCAAACGGAGTTACCGGCAATCTCTAAACAAGCCGTTACGCAATTATGGGCACGTTGTCCGGAAGAGTATTTCTTACGCAATACACCAAAACAAATTGCCGGTCATACCGCATTGCTAGCGGAGTTTGCGGGCGACTTATTGGTTAAAATTACGAATCGCTTTTGTCTTGGCGGTACCGAAGTGTTTATCTACACGCAAGATCAACCGCATTTGTTCAACAAGGTGGTTACGACCATCGGTGCGAAGAAATTCAGCATTCACGACGCGCAAATCCTAACAGCACAAGACGGTTATGTATTCGATAGTTTTATCATTACCGAACTAAACGGTGATTTAGTCAAATTTGCCCGCCGGCGTGAATTGGAATGTGCCTTGACGCAGGCGTTGCGAAACGAGAAGCATTCGACGATTTCGTTAGCGCCGAATCGGCAATTGCAACATTTCAGCGTGAAAACGGAGGTTCGCTTCTTGCACGAAAGCAAAACCGAACATACGGAAATGGAATTGGTCGCTTTAGATAAGCCTGGCTTGTTGGCGGAAGTGAGTCAAATTTTCAGCGAGCTTAATTTGAATTTGTTAAACGCAAAAATCACCACGGTGGGCGAGAAAGCCGAGGATTTCTTCATTTTAACCAATCAAACCGGAAAAGCCCTTTCTTCGCAAGAAAAGGAAAATTTGAGAAGCGTGATGGAAGCAAGGATTTAGCACAAAAGCGCTCGATTTGCCGTTCCGTAGTTTGTCATTAAGTGAACCTACGGAACAGCACCGCATTGAAAGGTCAGATGACGTGTTGAAGCAAGGCAGAAATGTCATCGGGAAATTGTTCTACCCGCACCATTTCTTCAATTTGTTCGGGTTGATATTTTTCGCCATCATAAACTACGACGATGCTGATATCGCCCGGTTGTAGAAAATGCGTTTCGCCGAACGGCGTATAACGTGTTGCACCAATACTGATAATTGTTTGTTCAGGAAAACCGGCCGCCTCGATTAATGGAGCGATATGATTCATCGGGCCTTCATCCGGTTGATTATTCATGCGATTCACAATCCAATCTAACAATTGTTGGTGGAAATAGCTGTAATCTTTCGCCCAACTATCCACGCCATAAGCATTTGTTTCGCCATTGCGTTTGTGGAAGCTTGCTATGCGGTAGTGATCAATTTCACTTCCTTCTTTAAAAGAAGATAAAGGCAAAAGATTTGCTGAAATACCTTTAGTTTCCCGCCCCCAGTTTTTCTTTTCTGCAATTTTTTTCGCATTCGGACGACGAATGGAACAATCATTATAAGCTGCAAAATGATGGGGAATCAGCGCGGTTACTTTTCCATTTTTATATTGAATATCACAAATCAGCGCAATTTCCGGCTCAATTTGAAGATTGTCGGCACCTTGAGGAAAACGAATGTGCTGGTGGCTTAAAGGATAAGCTGAAAGAAAACCGGCTTTTTCACTTGGTACATAGAAGGGAAAAATTGCTTTAGGTTGGATTGCACTTTCGGTTTTCACTGCCACGAAATCCGCAGCTTCGCCCGCTTGTTCTAGATGGCCGGCGAAATTCCCGGCTACACCGAAACCAATCATTTTTTCGAAATTCATTTATTTTCCTCATATATAGTTATTGAAACTGAATTAGGGGGACTAATTTACGCTGATTTTTGCTCAAAAACAAACCTAAAAAACAAACCAAGTTGAGTGAGATTTATACAAATAATAAAAAAATTAAATTTTTTTGTAAAAAGTGCTTGCGCGAGGTTCGAAAATTCCTATAATACGCGGCACACAACGACGCATGGTTGTGAAATAGTCAAAT
>NZ_DBHLAM010000044.1:0-5192 GCF_057314195.1 Rodentibacter sp.
ACGATGTGTTTATAGTTGGCGGCGTCAAGCTGTTGACGCAATTTATCGGCAGATGACCAAAGTTTTTCATCTAAATTATTAAGGAAGGCTTGTTGTATTAAAGAATTATTGACACAATCTTGGTGGCTTCTGGCTTCTGGCTTCTGGCTTCTGCATAAAATTCGTCCTGTGTAAAGTGAAATTTAAGGAATATTCGAGAAAAGAGCCGTTATTCTATAGAAAAATTTTTAGGCGAACAAATGATTGGCTTAAATGGCCAGTTAATTTTTTGAGAAAATGTTAAAAAAACAAAACCGAGCGATTGCTCGGTTTTTTGTGGATTAGAATAGGTTACTGATGAAAATTACCACAATGATGACCGGTACGACAAATTTTACGTAGTTAAACCAAATTTGGGTAAAGGTGGAATTGGGCGTTGAGGAAAGTTCTTTCTTTGCTTCGTCTTTTAACACGAAACCGACGAAAATCGCACAACCCAATGCGGTAAGCATAAACAGAATATTGCCGCTAACGTAATCGAAAAAGTCGAAAATGCTTTTATCGAAAATGGTTATGTCTTTCCACAAATTGTCGCCTAAAATTGACGGTACGTTACCGAGTAAGAAGATGCCGCCGAGCGTTAATGCAATGGCTTTTCCGCGACGCATACGAAGTTTTTCTTGTAATGCTGTGATGATCACTTCGTAAATAGTGATGGAAGTGGTTAATGCCGCAATTAATAATAAGCCAAAGAAAATAATCGCGAAGAATTTACCTGCCCATAAATGTGAGAATACTATCGGTAAACTTTGAAATACCAAGGTTGGGCCCGCGTTTGGTTCAATTCCAAAGGTAAAGAGCGACGGGAAAATCATAAAGCCGGCAAGCACCGCGATAATGGTGTTGGTAAAGCCGGTGATTACTGCGGTTTGAATCAGATTTTCTTCTTTGTTTAAGTAGCTTGAAAGCGTGATTAATACGCCGAAACCAAGACTTAAAGCGAAGAACACTTGTCCTAATACGAAAATAAATAGCTGCGGGGTGATTTTGCTGAAATCCGGTTTTAAGTAGAAGGTGATGCCTTCCATTGCACCCGGTAAGGTAATGTTACGAATTACCATGCCGATTAGAAAAATAAACAGCAACGGCATTAAATATTTTACCGAGCGCTCAATCCCGCCGATAATGCCTTTCGCCAAAATAATGTGGTTCACAGCTACGAAAAGAAAGGTATAAAGCATAATTTCAAACGGGCTGTTGCCGATATGCAGATCGTAGAAATTTTTTGCCACGTCTTTGGTAATTGGTGCGGAAATATCAAGACTGCCGCTGATTAGACTGACGATATAGGAAATTACCCAACCGCCGAGCACCATGTAATATGCCATAATACCGAAAGCACCAAGTAAGCCCATATAGCCCAAAATTTTCCAGTATTTAGAAATGCCTTTGCCTTTATCGTGAATTTTATCTCCGAAGGCATCAATAGAATTAACGCGCAAACGGCGCCCAATCACGTTTTCTACCAGAATCATCGGGATACCGATTACGATCATGGCAATACAGAACAGCAACACATAAGCGCCGCCGCCGTTTTCGCCTACAAGATAAGGGAAGCGCCAAGTCGCGCCGAAACCCACAGTGGCACCGGCGACGGTCATTACATAAGTCAGGCGGCTCGACCAGGTTTGGCGTTGTGGTTTTGTTGTTGTCATGGTTTTTCCTATTTAAAAGTGCGATCAGAAATAAAACGTTTTTTGACCAAATTAATATTCCGTTTTGTATTTATATTCACACAGATCTTCAATAATGCACGAACCACAATGAGGTTTGCGTGCTACGCAAGTATAGCGACCGTGTAAAATCAGCCAGTGATGAACGTTCGTTTTAAATTCGTCCGGTACTACTTTGAGCAGCTTTTCTTCAACTTTCACGACGTCTTTACCCGGTGCGAAGTTGGTGCGGTTGCAAACGCGGAAAATGTGCGTATCCACCGCGATGGTTGGATGTCCGAATGCGGTGTTCAATACCACATTGGCGGTTTTTCTGCCCACTCCGGCAAGGGCTTCAAGCGCTTCGCGGCTTTCCGGCACTTCACCGTTGTGCTTTTCGATTAAATCGCGGCAGGTTTTGATGATGTTTTCCGCTTTACTATTAAACAGTCCGATGGTTTTGATGTAGCTTTTTAAGCCGTCTACGCCTAAATTTAAAATGGCTTGCGGCGTATTGGCAACGGGAAACAATTTTTCTGTGGCTTTGTTGACGCCTTTATCGGTCGCTTGCGCCGATAAAATTACCGCGATTAATAATTCGAAGGGCGAATTATACTGCAATTCAGTGGTAGGGTGGGGATTTTGATCACGTAATCTTGTGAGTATTTCGATTCTTTTTTGCTTATTCATATTTTTCTCCTACTTTCTTACTTGTACAAGAAAGTAGCAAAGAGCACACGCCTGACTAAATCGCTTTTCCGCCCTTGTTATTATTTTTTTGACGGAAAATTTTGAACGCACTGCGCTCAGACATTTAAAATTTTCCTAAAGATGACAAGTCGGTTAGGCGATTTACAAGGAACCTTGATAAAGGCAGTTTAACTATTTGTTCCTATTATCAATTCTGTTTTTAATGGCAAGTAACAATCCTAAGCCAATAAACGCACCGGGCGGCAGGATAAAAAGTAAAAAGCTACTCTCGGTGTGGTAAAGGTGGAAAGAGAGAAATTGTGCGTCGTTGCCAAACAAGTTTTCGATGCCTTCAAAAATCGTGCCTTGACCGAGAATTTCACGTAAGGCGCCGAGCAGGGTAAGACTTAATGCCATGCCCAAGCCCATGGAAAAACCGTCCCAAGCGGAATGTAAAATGTTGTTTTTTGAGGCAAAGGCTTCGGCGCGGCCGATCACGATACAGTTCGTAACGATTAACGGAATGAAAATGCCGAGGGATTGATAAAGCGTATAAGTGTAAGCGTTCATCAATAATTGTACCAGGGTAACGGTAGTGGCGATGATCATTACATAAATCGGGATACGGATCTGGTGCGGAATCCGCTTACGAAACAAGGAAATGACCGTGTTGGTACAAGTTAAAACTAACAGGGTGGCAAGCCCTAAGCCAAGGGCATTAGTCGCTGTACTTGAAACGGCAAGTAACGGACAAAGGCCGAGTAATTGCACGACGGCTGAGTTATTTTTCCAAATGCCTTGAATAAAAATTTCTTTCCAAAGAGATTTTTCCGCAGATTTGTTGTCCGTTTTGATAGTGGAATCAACAACATTGACTTGCGTTTCTTCGAGTTTGATGTTTTCTTCGGTTAAATCTGTCATCTTATTGCCCTAATTGATTGGCGAGGGATTCCAATGCGGTGCTATTGGATAACATCACTAATGCTGAACGTTTTACTTGGTTGACAATGGCGCGTGGCGTAATGGTCGCGCCGGAGAATTGGTCGAATTTACCGCCATCTTTTTTCACTGCCCATTCGCTTAAATTGTCGTTATTAATCGGCTGATTGTTGAAACTTAAAATCCAGTCGGAAATGCGTAATTCAATTTTATCGCCCAAGCCCGGTGTTTCATGATGTTCAATCACGCGCACCCCCAACACTTCACCTTGCGGCGTTAAACCCACTAACAAGCGAATATTGCCGGAATAGCCGTCCGGCGCAGTAGTTTCATAAGCATAAGCGGAAATTTGGCCGTTTTTTTTCGCCAAATAAATTTTTTGAATGCCTTGTAAACGCTCGTCTTGCGGAATCGCCACGGTTTCCGCCGGATTATTATCAAAATAATTTTGTGGAATAACCTGCAACAAAAGCTCGCGTTGTTGCGCCGCCATGGCGTCATCAATTTTGCCTTTGGTCAGAAAGAAAATCCCGCTAGAAATCGCGGTGCAGAGCAGGGCGACCAAGCCTAATAACGCGCCGTAGCGCGACGTAATTTTAATAACGTCCATTATTTTATTCCTTTGGTTTGATAACCGGCAACGCGCGGACGTGTGTAATGATCGATAAGCGGTACGCAAATGTTACTTAACAAAACAGCAAAAGCGACGCCGTCCGGAAAGTTGCCGTGATAGCGAATAAGATAGACGAAAAGTCCGACTAAGGCGCCGAACACAATTTTCCCGCGCGGTGTAATGGAAGCCGTAACCGGGTCGGTAGCGATAAAGAATGCGCCAAACATCATAGCGCCGCTGAACATTTGGCTGACTGCGCTTAAATGCGTCCCACCGGCAAGGGCGGTGGTGCTAGCCAAGCAGAAAAAAGTGAATAACATCGCTACCGGAATTTGCCAGTGAATGGTGCGTTTTAATACAAGGAAAAGTCCGCCCACTAAAAAAGCGAGGTTCACTTGCCACCAGCCTTGCGCAAAATCCGTACCGTTGACCATAAAGATTGGCATTTTGACTAATTGATAAAAATCGTTAAGTTCGGTATGGCTCTTATAGAAAATTTTTGCGCTGTCCAATGGCGTGGCTTGTGTAATGCCATCGATGCTGTGCGCCAGCTGCGACAGGCTAAAGCCATCGGTGGTTAAACCGGAAAAAATTAACGATATCGCATCCGCAAAGCTTGGCGGTTTTGGTAATAAATCAAGCGGCGGCATCCACGTGGTCATTTGTAATGGGAACGAAATTAGTAAAATTACATAACCGATCATTGCCGGATTAAAAGGATTTTGTCCCAACCCACCGTAAACCTGTTTGCCGAGCAACAGTGCGCACAACGTGCCGATAATAATAATCCAATAAGGCGCATAAGGCGGAATGGCCATAGCGAGAATTAATCCGGTCAGTAGCGCAGTGAAATCCGCCAAATAAGCAAGTGGTGCTCTGGCGCGCAATTTTATTGCCACAAATTCCGCACTTAGCGCAACGACAATTGCCAGCATAGACTGAATCAACACGCCGTAGCCAAAATAGTAAATTTGTGTAAACAGCGCCGGCATCATTGCCAAAATCACCCAAAGCATAATGCGCGCCGTTAATTTCCCTGAATGAGTGTGGGGTGAACTGACCATTTTAAACATTGTTTATTCCTGCGATTCATCTAATTTTTGTTGAGTTTGCGCTGCTTTTTTGGCTTTTGCGCGGGCAATTGCGGCGGCAACAGCGGCTTTTTTCGGATCAAGCGTCGTCGGTTTTTCCTCAAATGTAGGCGTTTTTTCAGCAGCAGCTTCGGCGTTATTGAAGGTTGAATTTAGCACCGCATTGGA
>NZ_DBHLAM010000044.1:5292-18342 GCF_057314195.1 Rodentibacter sp.
GCAGCTTCGGCGTTATTGAAGGTTGAATTTAGCACCGCATTGGAGGCTTCTGCCGCTTGGTTTTGTTCAGCTTGAACTATTGGGCTTTGCGCTGCTTTTTTGGCTTTTGCGCGAGCAATTGCGGCAGCAACAGCTGCTTTTTTCGGGTCAAGCGTCGTCGGTTTTTCCTCAACTGCAGGCGTTTTTTCAACGGCGGCTTCGGCGTTATTGAAGGTTGAATTTAGCACCGCATTGGAGGCTTCTGCCACTTGGTTTTGTTCTTTTTGACTTTGTGCTTGTTGACGGGCAAGCCGGCGGGCTTGACGTTGCGCCATTAAATCGGTGTTATCCGGTAATAGTTCGCCTTTGGCAGAAGTGATAGTTTTTGCCTGAACCGTTTCATTTAATTCACTGGACTTTCTCGCTTTTAAGCGTTCGAGTGCGGCTTTCACCGGATCTTCACCTCGGCTTTTCGCCAATTCTTCACGACGCGCTTCGGCTGCCCGTTGCGAGCGTGCTTTGCGTTCTTGTTCTTCACGTTCCATACGGGCTTGTTTAGCTTCAAAGCGAATTTTCGCTTCCTCGGCTTTTTTTTGTTTTTCTTTAATTTGCCAAATTTTCGCCTTTTCTTGGCGGAAATATTGAATTAACGGAATGTGGCTTGGGCAAACATAAGCGCATACGCCGCATTCGATACAATCTTTTAATGCATATTCTTCCGATTTTTGGTGATCTTCGCTGCGCGCGAACCAATACAGTTGCTGTGGCATAAGATTGACCGGACAGGCATCAGAGCAGCTGGAACAGCGAATACAGGCTTGCTCCGGCGCCGGTTCGGCATATTCGAGATGATCGGGTGCGAGCAGGCAGTTTACAATTTTTGTCACCGGCGCAGTCAGATTCGGTAATTCCAAGCCCATCATCGGGCCGCCGGCAAACACCGGAAAACCTTCGTCGAATTGATAACCAACGTGGGTGAGTGCATGAAAAATCGGCGTGCCAAGGCGTATCCAATAATTGCCTTTTTGTTGAATTTTGTTGCCGGTTAGCGTGACTACGCGTTCAATTAGCGGTTCATCATCAATAATTGCTCTTTTTATGGCGAATGCGGTGCCAACATTGTGCATCAGCACACCGATGCTTGACGAACGCGCGCCGCTCGGGACTTCCATACCGGTAAGCAGATAAATGAGTTGTTTTGCCGCACCGGACGGATATTTGGTCGGGATTATGCGTACATCAATGTCGTTGGCGCCGCGCAGTGCATTATGGATAGCGTTAATGGCTTCTGGCTTGTTATCTTCGATGGCAATCACGACTTTTTCCGGACGTAAAATATAACGAAGAATACGACTGCCTTCGATAATTTCAGCCGCGCGTTCCTGCATTAGGCGATCGTCGCAAGTGATGTAAGGTTCGCACTCGGCGCCATTAATAATCAACAATTTGGTTTGTTGCCCGGCGGAATGAATTTTGGCCGCTGTAGGGAATACCGCACCGCCCAAACCCGCCACACCGGCGAGGTAAATTTTTTCGATTAATTGTTGTGGCGACAGCGAGAGAAAATCTTCAATCGGTTGTCGCGCAATCCATTGATCCAGACCGTCCGCTTGTAAATGCACGGTTGGTTCTTCCAAGCCGGACGGATGAGCAGCGGCATAAGGCGCAATGGCTTTAATCACACCGGAAGTCGGTGCGTGCACCGGCAACATACGTAAGCCGTCGCCTTGGGTTAAGGGCTGTCCTTTATAAACATAATCGCCGACTTTGACTAACAAATTCCCTGCGCTGCCCGCGTGTTGTTTGAGCGGAATATAAAAATCCGTGCCAAGTGGCAGCGTTTGTAGCGGTTGATGAGCAGATTGAGATTTCATATCGGGCGGGTGAATGCCGCCTTTGAAGTCCCACAATTTGCCGGAATTAAAACGAGATAATACGTCCGTCATTTTATTTCCCCACCACTAATTTTTTCTCGGTTTCGGTAACGTTCACCACAGGAATGACTAATTTTGCATCGAATTTCCAATCCCAACTGTCAATTTCTTTTTTTACTGGGATCATCGAAATACAATCCGTCGGGCAAGGCGCGACACAGAGTTCACAGCCGGTGCAAAGATCCGGAATAATGGTGTGCATCATTTTGTTGCTGCCGATAATGGCGTCTACCGGACAGGCTTGAATACATTTGGTGCAGCCGATACACATATTTTCATCGATAAATGCCACCATTTCAGGCGGCTCTTCGATGCCGTCCATCGGCGGCACGTCAACGCCCATAATTTCGGCAATTTTCACCACCGTTGGTCGTCCGCCCGGAACACATTTTGTGATGATATCGCCATTAACAATAGCTTCAGCATAAGGTTTACAGCCGGGATAACCGCACTGACCGCACTGGCTTTGCGGTAATACGGCATCAATTTTTTCGGCAAGCGGATCGGCTTTCACTTTCAATTTTAGTGAAGCAAACCCTAAGATTGCCCCAAAAATCAAGGCGAGTAGGGTGATGACGATAAAAAGAGCGGTCATTATTGCTTATTTTTTCCTGAAAACTTTTGATAGAACCCGACAAATAAAATTAACAGAGTAATCGACATTAAAAGATAAATCATGCTTTGACCAAGCCCGCGAAGCCCATAAAGGCGAGGGACATTAAGCCCGCCGTGATTAAGGCAATGGAGGAACCACGAAATGTAAGCGGCACGTCGGCGGCAACCAAGCGTTCGCGCAACGCGGCAAACAGAACCAAAACGAGAGCAAAGCCAAGGGACGCGCCGAAACCGTAAATTACCGATTCCGTTAAATTGTGTGCCGAATTAACGTTTAACAAGGCTACGCCCAATACCGCGCAGTTGGTAGTGATTAAAGGCAAGAAAATGCCGAGCAAACGGTAAAGCGTCGGGCTGGTTTTGTTAATCACCATTTCGGTGAATTGCACCACTACGGCGATCACTAAAATAAACACGAGGGTGCGTAAAAATGTGGCGTTTAAAGGCAGCAAAATATAATGATCGACTAAATAGGAGCAAAGGGATGCTACGGTTAACACAAAGGTTGTTGCTAAGCCCATGCCGACGGCGGTTTCGATTTTTTTCGATACGCCCATGAAGGGGCAAAGCCCTAAAAATTTCACCAACACGAAATTGTTAATCAATGCGGTACCGATAATTAATAAAATATAATCTGTCATTGCAATCTGCCTTTTTTGTGAGGCCGTTATTATCCTTATTTATAAGGACGAGAACAATAAAAAATTTGGGGTAGAAGCGCTTAAATCAAGCGTTAGGCAGGTATTAAAAACAGCACCGCATTGAACTTTCAAAATAGCACCGCATTGAACTTTCAAAATAGCACCGCATTGAATTTTCAAAATAGCACCGCATTGAATTTTCAAAACGGTACTGAATTAAACGGGGTTGTTTTAGTCCGGTCGGTATGGCTTCTACGTGAAAATAACCTGTCGATTATTTCAATTTTTCCAATCGCGCCATTAGCACATCATCGCTTAAACTTTGAGTTTTGCGCATTCGGTAAAACAGCAGCAAAGCGGCAAAGGTGAGCGAGACGACAAAGGCGAGCCAAAACCCTTGAGCGCCGATGCTTGGCATCAGTAAATTCGTGCGGGCGAGGACGTAACCTAACGGAATCCCGATCACCCAATAGGAAAACAGCGTGATGTAGAGAATGACTTTGGTGTCTTTATAACCGCGTAACACGCCGCCAACGACCACTTGAACGGTGTCGGAGAACTGGTAAATCGCGGCAAGAAAAAGCAAGGTTGCGGCCATGCCGATTACGATTTCGTCTGTTACAAAAATCGCGGCAATTTGGTAACGATAGAAAATGGTGATGAACGCAGTGACAACGGTGAGCGTTAGGCCTAGCAGCAATGCGGCATAAGACAGCTTTTTCGCTTTTTCAGGCGCGCCCGCACCGAGTGCTTGACCGACTAAAATCGTCGTCGCCATGCCGATGGACATAGGGAACATAAAAATAAATGAGCTAGTATTCAGCGCAATTTGATGGCTTGCCACAATGTTCGCGCCCAACGGCGAAAGCAATAGGGCGGTAATGGCGAATAGCGCCACTTCACAACAAAGCGCGATGGCAATCGGTAAACCCAACTGAAGTAATTTTTTTAAGGTTGCTGCGTTCGGTTTTTCAATAATTTTGCTGAACACCTGCAATTTGCGTTCTTGTCGATTAAAGTAAGAGTAACCGATCATCATCAAGCACATTGACCAGTTCACGATCGCTGTAGCAATGCCGCAACCTACCGCACCGAAGGCCGGAAGCCCCAGTTTGCCGTAAATAAAAATATAGTTAAGCGGAATGTTCAGCATTAAACCGAGAAAGGTAATCACCATGGCCGGTTTGGTTTTTGCAATGCCGTCGTTTAAGCAGCGGAAGTTCATCAGTAATAAATAAGCCGGTAAGCCCCAAAGCATAGCGTGCAAATAATCTTGTGCAATATGCGCCATATGCGGTTCCATTTGCATAAAGCGTAGGGCGAAATCGCTGTAATAAATCAGTATGCCGAGCGGAATACAGCTCGCCAAAGCAATCCAAATGCCTTGCCGAATTTGGTGTGCAATGCGGTGCTGTTGGCCGGATCCGTTTAAATAAGATACCGTTGGCGGTAGTGCGAGCAATAAGCCGTGGCCGAATAATACGAGAGGCAGCCAAATGGAGGCGCCGACGGAAATCGCCGCCATATCGGTAGCGCTCACACGCCCCGCCATGATGGTATCCACCAAGCCCATGGAGTTTTGCGCAATTTGCGCCAATAAAATCGGCAGTGCAATTTTGATGAGTCTTTTAATATCGGCGTGATAAGACGACAGTTGGGAGAAAAGACGAAAATTCATAAATTTTGATATACTGTGCAAAAATTTTTTATTGAGGAAAATCTATGTTTAGCGGAATTGTACAAGGCGTGGCACCGATCCATTCCATTACGGAGAAGGCAGATTTTAGAACACAAGTGGTAAAATTACCACCCGAAATGCGCAAAGGATTAGCAATCGGCGCGTCTGTTGCGAATAACGGTGTTTGTTTAACGGTTACCGAAATCAACGATGATTTGGTCAGTTTTGATTTAATGCAAGAAACCTTGCGGATTACCAATCTCGGCGCATTAAAGGTGGGGGATTGGGTCAATATTGAGCGTGCGATGCAAATGGGAACGGAAATCGGTGGTCATATTTTATCCGGCCACGTGTATTGCACGGCGACCATTTCCAACATTATTGCTTCCGAAAATAATCGTCAAATCTGGTTTGAATTGCCGAATACCGAGGTGATGAAATATATTTTAACCAAAGGTTTTGTTGCGGTGGACGGTATTAGCTTGACTGTCGGTGAAGTACGCGGTAATCAATTTTGCGTTAATTTAATCCCTGAAACCTTGCAACGTACGTTAATGGGACAACGTAAGCTAGGCGACCGGGTAAATATCGAAATCGATTCACAAACTCAAGCAATTGTGGATACGGTGGAGCGTTATTTGGCTAATCGTACTTAATTTAGGTAAAAAATACGGTGGTTTTTTAAAAATCTACCGAAACTATGCCGCTATTACACAAAGCTAAAATGACCTCACAAAACAGCACCGCATTGAAGTGACTTTCAATGCGGTGCTGTTTTGTGATTCAAGCTTATACTTCACCGGGAGGGTTCCGTGCATTTGCTATTTAATACCGAAATCTAGCGTGTTTTTATGTGCTAAAAAACTAGCCTTGTTGTTTTTTCGATTTTTTCCATTTCCAAACCAAAAATAAGCCCAATAGGCCGATAAGCACATAAATCACCATTTGGCCTTTCTGGATTTGTTCATGCAACCAGTGCAGATTTTTTGCACCGAATTCGCCGAGGTAAACCCAAATCGGCACCGAGATAATGGCGGCACAGAAATCAATTAATACGAAACGGCTATAACTTACCCGACGCGTAATGCCGGAAACCATATAAATCGGGGCGCGCAGACCCGGCAAGAAACGCGCCACGAATAACACGCGGTTGCCATATTGAGCGAATTTATCGCGCACCATTTTTAAGCGTTTTAAGGTGACAATTTTTCTCATCGGGCGGAAACGCAAAATGCGTGTACCGTAAATACGGCCGAGCCAGTACATGCAAGAATCGCCGACAAGTACGCCGATCATACTGACCAATAACATTAAATGGGAATTGACGCTTTCAGGATAAAGCCCGGCGATTACGCCACCTGATACGAGCGTGATGTCTTCCGGAATCGGTACGCCGAAGCCGCAGATAATCAAAACGAAAAGTACGGCCCAGTAGCCGTAATCAGTAAAAAAACTAATCAGAAATTCCATTTTTTCCCGCTATTTTTAGTGAAATTTATTGCCAAAAATTGCGGATTATTCTAATCGTTTTAAGGGGGATTGCCTAGAAAAAGTTTGCTTTAATAAAGTCTATCCTTTATAATCCACGCCCTCAAAGTTGGTCTTTGAGTCTGTTTAGGAAAATTGCTGGGTCGCCTGCAATTTTTTAATTTTTAATCTTACTTAGAAGAGAACATTAAAATGGCATTTAAATTTAACGCTGAAGTTCGTACAGCGCAAGGTAAGGGTGCGAGCCGCCGCCTGCGTCATAACGGTCAAATTCCTGCAATCGTTTACGGCGGCAGCGAAGCACCGGTTTCAATCATCTTAAATCACGATGAATTAAACAATGCACAAGCTCAGGATGCTTTCTATTCTGACATCATCACTTTAGTGATCGAAGGTAAAGAAGTGGCTGTGAAAGTTCAAGCGATGCAACGCCACCCGTTCAAACCAAAATTGGTTCATATTGATTTTAAACGCGCTTAATTTTTTGCGTTAATAAGAAACACCAAAGATCATTCTTTGGTGTTTTTTTATGGAAAAAGAGGTGGAAAATGAAAATCGCGTTAGGCATTGAATATAACGGCCAACATTATTTCGGTTGGCAACGACAAGAAAAAGTGCGCAGTGTACAAGAAGAATTGGAAAAGGCGCTTTCCTTTGTGGCGGATGAAAAAGTTGATGTTTTTTGCGCGGGCAGGACTGATTCCGGTGTACACGGAACAGGACAGGTGGTGCATTTTAAAACTAATGCGGTGCGCTCGGATAAAGCTTGGGCATTCGGCACTAATGCGAATTTGCCCGATGACATTGCGGTAACTTGGGCAAAGGCGGTGAGCGATGAATTTCACGCCCGTTTTTCTGCTACAGCGCGCCGTTATCGTTATATTTTATATTGCAACAAATTACGTTCAGCGATTTTGTCGGCGGGCATCACTCATTGCCACTTGGATTTAGATGCCGACAAAATGCAACAGGCCGGTCGATTTTTATTGGGTGAGCACGATTTTTCCTCTTTCCGTGCGGCGCAATGCCAATCTAATACCCCTTGGCGCAATGTGCATCATTTAAATGTGATACGCCGAGACGCTTATATTATTGTGGATATTCAAGCCAATGCTTTCGTGCATCATATGGTGCGCAATATCGTCGGTAGTTTGATTGAAGTAGGCGCAGGCAACCAGCCGATTGAATGGATAAAATGGTTGCTTGAACAACGTGATCGCAAATTGGCGGCACCGACGGCAAAACCGGACGGGCTTTATTTAGTGGATGTGATTTATCCCGAAAAGTTTGAAATTCCCTCACATAAATTAGGGCCGCTTTTCTTACCGGATAATCTTGTCTGACTAGCAAGCCGAGTCGAATTGTGATTTAATACGCAGAATTTTTTAGTGGATAAACAGGTAAAAAAATGAGCTGGATTGACCGAATTTTTAGTAAAAACCCGTCTTCTTCAACACGTAAAGCGAACGTACCGGAAGGGGTTTGGACAAAATGCACTGCATGCGAACAAGTGCTTTATAGCGAAGAATTAAAACGTAATCTTTATGTGTGTCCGAAGTGCGGTCATCATATGCGAATCGATGCGCGCGAACGTCTTTTACATTTGTTGGACGAAGGCTCAAGCCACGAAATCGCTGCCGATTTAGAGCCGAAAGATATTTTAAAATTTAAAGATTTAAAAAAATATAAAGATCGCATTAGCACCGCACAAAAAGAAACCGGCGAAAAAGACGCACTAATTACGATGACCGGCACCCTTTATAATATGCCAGTCGTAGTTGCGGCCTCTAATTTTGCCTTTATGGGCGGTTCAATGGGTTCCGTAGTCGGTGCGAAATTTGTGAAAGCGGCGGAAAAAGCAATGGAATTAAATTGCCCGTTCGTTTGTTTTTCGGCCAGCGGCGGTGCGCGTATGCAAGAAGCGCTTTTCTCATTGATGCAAATGGCGAAAACCAGTGCGGTGCTCGCACGGATGCGCGAAAAAGGTGTGCCGTTTATTTCCGTATTAACCGATCCTACATTGGGCGGTGTTTCCGCCAGTTTCGCCATGTTAGGTGATTTGAATATCGCCGAACCAAAAGCCTTAATCGGTTTTGCCGGTCCGCGCGTGATTGAACAAACTGTTCGCGAAAAATTACCGGAAGGCTTCCAACGTAGCGAATTCTTATTAGAAAAAGGCGCGATCGATATGATCGTAAAACGTGGCGATATGCGTCGTACTTTGGCAAGCGTATTAAGCAAATTAACCAATCAACCTTCACCTTTTGCTGAGTCCGAATTTATTCAACATGAAGCATAATATGAATTTAAAAGCCACTTCGCCACTCGCTGAGTGGCTTTCTTATTTGGAAAACAGTCATTTTAAAGCCATTGATCTCGGCTTGGAACGAATTAAAAAAGTCGCGGCAAAACTCGATCTTTTAACACCGGCGCCTTATGTCATCACGGTGGGAGGAACCAACGGAAAAGGCACTACTTGCCGTTTGTTAGAAACAATCTTGCTTAATCATGGCTTACGCGTAGGCGTCTATTCATCACCGCATTTGTTGCGTTACAACGAACGCGTGCGTATTCAAAATCAGGATTTGCCCGATGAAGTGCATACGGCGTCTTTTGCCTTTATTGAACAAAATAGAACTGAATCGCTCACTTATTTTGAGTTTAGTACGCTTTCTGCGTTGCATTTATTTAAACAGGCAAATTTAGATGTGGTGATTCTCGAGGTGGGATTGGGCGGCCGTTTAGATGCGACGAATATTGTGGATAGTAATCTTGCGGTGATCACCAGTATTGATATTGATCATACGGATTTTCTCGGCGACACGCGCGACGCTATTGCTTTTGAAAAAGCCGGAATTTTCCGTGAAAATTGTCCGCTAGTGATTGGCGAACCGAATGTACCAAACAGTATGCTTGCACAAGCAGCACGTTTGCATTGCAAGGTTTCCCGCAGAGATGTGGATTGGTCGTTCCGACAAAATAACGAAAGTTGGCAATGGCAAAGCAGCAAAAAACGCTTGGAAAATCTTCCATTTTGTCAAATTCCGTTGATGAATGCGGGCACCGCATTGGCGGTGCTTGAGCAGCTGCCTTTTGATATTGGCGAACAAACCGTTCGTCAATCTTTGCAAGAAGTGGAACTTGTTGGACGCTTCCAAATGATTAAAGCGAATAAGCGGGAAAAACTCGCCTCTTTTGTCGCTAAAGATATAAAGACATTGCCGACGGTCATTATTGATGTGGGACACAATCCCCATGCCGCCACCTATTTAGCGGAAAAACTCAGCGCATTGAAAGCTCGAACTTCGGGCAAACTCATCGCCGTATGCGGGATGTTGAAAGATAAAGACGCAAGTGGCGTATTTAAGCAGCTTATGTCGTTAATCGATGAATGGCACTGCGTTACCCTAGACGGTTATCGCGGTCAATGCGGTGCTGATTTGTTAAGTAAACTCGTCAGCGTTTCCCCGACGGTTAAGGCTGTCGCCGAAAATTCCGTTATCGATGGCATAAAAGCCGCGTTAACCAACGCGTCTTCAAATGATATTGTTTTAGTATTTGGTTCGTTCCACACGGTTGCAGAATTTTGCCGAGTATTGGAATAGATCGAATAGCTTATTGCGAAAAGCAAACTTAATTGCGATTATTTTTCTTGATATTTTTGAAAATATTCGTAAATAGGCGGCAATAATTGCGCGATTAGATTCAGTTGCTGAAACGGAATCGCAAAAGCGGATTTTTCTTTAATTTGGCTTTCATTCCATTGAATTTCTTTTAAGCTTAATTCAATATTTTCTCGCAATTTAGCGAAGACTTCGGGCGAGAGTTTTTCGATATTTTCTAGCGCATAGATAATTTTTTTTGCGGTAGGATAGAAACCGGCGAGAAACTGCGCGGTTTGTTGGAGTTTCGTCATTCGATAACGGTAAGAACCGAGTGCGGAGATGTAACTCAATAACGAATAATTGATTTTTAATAAGTCAAAACCTTCTTGTAAATAAGCTTGATATTTTTGTGGTTCATTATTCATATTGGACAAAGTTGTGCTTAATGCCGCCGCGTATTGATGCGCATTACGGCGGGCGATACGATATTTCAAATCGTCGCTTTTACCGAATTGTAATTGAGCGATGATATGCAGCAAATATTGCGCATCGCTACGAATAGCTTGTCGGCTGACTTTGTCCAGTTGCAAATATTTCCAATCAGGCCATAGATAAGACACGGCAAACCAAGATATTGCGGTGCCGACTAAGGTGTCGAGCAGGCGCGGCAAGAGCGCGGTGGCAGCGCCGAAGCCCATGACGTCGAAACTGATTAACACTTGCAAGGTAATAAAGAATGTGGAAAAGCTGTAATTATTACTACGGAAGAAGAAAAACAGCGTGCAGGTGAGCACCATTAAACCCAGTTGCATTTCCAATGTTGGATTTAAATAAGGTAAGGATGAGCCGACCAATACGCCTAAAATTGTGCCGATAATACGTTGGCGTAAGCGGTTTTTAGTTGCTGAGTAGTTCGGTTGGCAGACGAAAACCGCGGTAAGCAAAATCCAGTAACCAAGATTGAATTGGAAAAATTCGACAATCGCGCAGCAAATAAACACTACAATCGAAAGTCGAACTGCATGACGAAAGAGCGGCGACTCAAGAGTAAAATTGCTCAAGATGACCGAGATGATATTTTTAAAACCGATGATTTGTTCGGTGTGGATTTGCGCGATTGGGTCATTTTCGCCGCCTTCTTGTTCCAACTGACGAAGTTGCCAGTTAATGCTTTGCAGATTATCCAGCAGCGTTTGAATAACTAATAATTGCTCGCTTTGCGCACAATGCCGGCTGTAAAGTTCAAAAGACTGCATGGTGCCGAGCATCGCTTTTTCGACCCGTTGATTATGTTGATAAGATCGATTTTCACGCAGTGCGGCTGCAATTTCACGGCACGCTTGGGCTTGCAGTTCAAGTAGGCGTTGAATGCGGAAAATCAGATCGGTATTTTTTAATTGTTCGGCGATTTGTTTGTAATCAAAATGGCTTGAATTGGCGCGTTCATGAATGTCTTGTGCGGTGAAATAATAGCGAATCATACGTCGCGTGCGAGGATGGCGATGCTGTCCACGAATACGGTAAAACAATGTCGTGCGCGCAAGGTTAAAAGCGCTAACTACGTTGGTGTTTTTCATCGCAAAGTTGAAATGTTTTTTTTCAATTTCATCGGTTTCGTCAGGATCAAAAAATTCCGATTTCGCATCCAAATATTCGCCCAAGGCGTAAAAGGCCTTTGCCACGCTTTCTTGCACCGGGCGATTGGGGAAAATCAGATATACGATAAGTGTAACCAAGCTGTAAAGCAGCGTACCGATAATGATCATCAGCGGATTGACATACCAATTTAGCACCGCATTGGGCGAGTAAGTCAGTGTGGTGTAAACGGCAATAACCAAGGTGCCGAAGGCAATGGTTTTGTAACGTTCGCCGATAGCACCAATCATCGTAAACAGGAAAGTGCCCAATGTCATTAAAATCAAGTAAGACAGAGCATGGCCGATATTAAGTTGCACGATGACGGCAGATAGCGTGAAAGCGATGAGTGTATAAAAAATATTTTTTAATCGACCGGTTAAACGATTATCCAAATCCACCAAACCACCGGCAATAATACCTAACACTAAAGGCATAGACTGATTGGAAATATCAAACCACCAAATGCCGAAAGCGGCGATGTTCACCGCAATAAAAACGGGAATAGCGGCAATGACTTTTGCGTTTAACCTGTGATTCATTTTGAGTCCTTAATGAAATAGAAAAAGTGAGCGACAAGGCTCACTTTTTTGTTCTGCTTTTTGTTCGATAAAGTGCGATTCGAAATCTAAAAGACGTTGATGGTGCTGATAAGCTTATTTGTGGGATTTTGCCCAGTTTAAGAAACGCGCTTGGGTTTCTTTGTCCGCTTGTTGGAACCAATATTGTAGTTGTTGTTCCGCTACGTTTTCACCTTGCACGACCACTTTATCTTTGGCGGCTTTACCGTTACTTGGTGTCATCGCCATCATTGGTGCGGACGGCATATTGGCAGTAGCAAAAGCAGCTACCGATGCAGTTGCGCCGGAGGCATTATAAGTTGCCAAATCGCTTACGATATTCGCTGAAGGAAATAACCCTTCTTGTTTTAAAATATCGATTTTGGCCGGAATTTCTTGGCCGGATGGGGTTTTGAGAGTAATTGACGGCGAGGTATTGAATTTTTCACCCTCTGCTTTAGAACGAATGGTCGGGGCAGAAATGATCACATCGTCCGCACTACCTTGGAAGGTGATGATAATTGGGCTGGATTCAAAGAGAGATTGGTTAGAGCCGCTGCTAATGATTTCTCCCACGCGCACAACGACTTGGTGAGTATCGGTGTCATTGATATTAAACGAATGAGTTTGTTTGAGAAGCGATTTGCTTGCTTTTTGCCCATCAATGGCTAAAAAGTCCATATTTGAGGACGTAGAAACCATACCGGCAAAACTTGCGCTACTAAGCAATAATGTTGCGATACCGAATGTAACGGCGCGTAATTTCATAATTACTCCTTTTATTTATGAATGAGAATCGCCGCCTATGCTATGCTAATTTTCAGAAAAATAAAATAGTAAAGTGCGGTTAAACCGAAAAACTTTTCGGTATTATGTAGCAGTTGCACAAAGTCCGAAAATTGACTAATTTACCGC
>NZ_DBHLAM010000045.1:0-76999 GCF_057314195.1 Rodentibacter sp.
ACGCGGACTTCGATGGTGACCAAATGGCGGTTCACGTTCCATTAACGTTAGAAGCGCAATTAGAAGCGCGTGCGTTGATGATGTCTACCAACAACGTACTTTCACCGGCGAACGGCGATCCGATTATCGTGCCATCACAAGACGTGGTGTTGGGTCTTTACTATATGACCCGTGAAAAAGTGAACGGTAAAGGCGAAGGAATGTTATTGCAAGATCCACGCGAAGCGGAAAAAGCGTATCGTACCGGTGAAGCAGAATTACATTCTCGCGTAAAAGTGCGTATTACTGAGTATGTGAAAAATGAAGCCGGCGAATTTGATGCGAAAACCACACTTACCGATACCACCATCGGTCGTGCAATTTTATGGATGATCGCACCAAAAGGTATGCCATATTCCTTGTTCAACCAAACATTAGGCAAAAAAGCCATTTCAAAACTGATTAACGAAGCCTATCGTCGTTTAGGTTTGAAAGAAGCGGTCATGTTTGCTGACCATATTATGTACACCGGTTTTGCTTACGCGGCACGTTCCGGCTCATCTGTTGGTATCGACGATATGGTGATCCCGGCGAAGAAATACGAAATTATTTCTGCAGCAGAAGAAGAAGTTGCAGAAATTCAGGAACAATTCCAATCCGGTCTTGTGACTGCAGGCGAACGCTATAACAAAGTGATCGATATCTGGGCGGCAGCGAACGAACGCGTTGCGAAAGCCATGATGGAAAACTTGTCTCAAGAAGAAGTGATCAACCGTGAAGGTAAACCGGAAAAACAAGCGTCTTTCAACAGCATCTTTATGATGGCGGATTCCGGTGCGCGTGGTTCCGCGGCACAGATTCGTCAGTTAGCGGGTATGCGTGGTTTGATGGCGCGCCCGGATGGTTCAATCATCGAAACCCCAATCACCGCGAACTTCCGTGAAGGTTTGAACGTATTACAGTACTTTATTTCAACCCATGGTGCGCGTAAAGGTCTGGCGGACACCGCATTGAAAACAGCAAACTCCGGTTACTTAACCCGTCGTTTAGTTGACGTGGCGCAAGACTTAGTGATCATCGAAGACGACTGTGGTACACACGAAGGCTTAGTGATGACCCCATTAATCGAAGGTGGTGATGAAAAAGTACCACTTCGCGAATTGGTGTTAGGTCGTGTGGTAGCGGAAGACATCTTAAAACCGGGGACAGAAGAAGTTTTAATTCCACGTAATACCTTATTAGATGAAAAACTCTGTGATGTGTTAGATGAAAACTCCGTGGACAGCGTGAAAGTTCGTTCTGTTGTAACCTGTGATACCGACTTTGGTGTATGTGCGAAATGTTACGGTCGTGACCTTGCGCGTGGTCATCTTATCAACCAAGGTGAAGCGGTGGGCGTTATCGCGGCACAATCTATCGGTGAACCGGGTACACAGTTAACCATGCGTACGTTCCACATTGGTGGTGCGGCATCTGCCGCAGCCAAAGAGTCTAGCGTACAGGTGAAAAATACCGGTACATTACACTTAATGAACGCGAAATTTGTGACTAACGATGAAGGTAAATTAGTCTTAACTTCTCGCAACACGGAATTAACCATTACCGATGCATTCGGTCGTACTAAAGAACACTATAAAGTGCCTTACGGTGCGGTGTTAAGCAAAGGTGACGGTCAAGAAGTGACTGCTGGCGAAACCGTAGCGAACTGGGATCCACATACTATGCCGGTTGTGTCTGAAGTGGCGGGCTTCGTGAAATTCATCGACATCGTGGACGGCTTGACCGTCACACGTCAAACCGATGAATTAACCGGTCTTTCATCTATCGTGGTGCAAGACGTGGGTGAACGTGCAACCGCAGGTAAAGATTTACGTCCAACCATCAAATTGGTAGATGCAAACGGTAACGATATCTTCTTACCTGAAACGGATGTATTAGCCCAATACTTCCTACCGGGTAAAGCAATCGTCAGTTTAGACGATGGCGCGGCAGTGAAAGTGGGTGAACCATTAGCCCGTATTCCACAAGAATCTGTAGGTACCAAAGATATTACCGGTGGTCTTCCACGCGTGGCAGACTTGTTTGAAGCGCGTAAACCGAAAGAGCCTGCAATCTTGGCAGAAATCTCCGGTATCGTGTCCTTCGGCAAAGAAACCAAAGGTAAACGTCGTTTATTAATCACCCCAACTGAAGGTGAAACTTACGAAGAAATGATTCCAAAATGGCGTCAGCTCAACGTATTTGAAGGCGAAATGGTACAACGTGGTGACATCATCTCTGACGGTGCGGAAACGCCACACGATATTTTACGTTTACGCGGCGTGCGCGCAGTCACCGAGTACATCGTCAACGAAGTGCAAGATGTTTACCGCTTACAAGGGGTAAAAATCAACGACAAGCACATCGAAGTTATCGTACGTCAAATGTTGCGTAAGGCGATTATCACCAAAGCTTACGACTCCGAATTCCTCGAAGGGGAACAAGTGGAAGTGGCTCGCGTGAAAATCGTGAACCGTAAACGTGAAGCGGAAGGCAAACCACCGGTTGAATTCGAGCGTGAATTATTGGGGATCACCAAAGCGTCTCTTGCAACGGAATCCTTTATCTCGGCGGCATCGTTCCAAGAAACTACACGTGTTCTTACCGAAGCTGCGGTGGCAGGTAAACGTGACGAATTACGCGGTTTGAAAGAGAACGTCATCGTGGGTCGTTTAATTCCGGCCGGTACCGGTTTCGCGTATCACCAAAACCGCATTAAAAGCCGCCAAAAAGCAGCAGAATTAGCGGTAGAAGCGATCGAAGAACCAATCTCCACCTTCGCAAATGATGCTGATATTGAAGCAGAATTTGAATTCATTGCTGATGACGCAACGCAAAGTTTAGCAGCATTATTAAACTCCGAAATGGAAGATTAATATTGTGAAATAGGTAAATAAAAAAGCCCCGAAAGGGGCTTTTTTGTTAAACAGAAATCAATTAATGTAAAAATACTTTTATAGATTATTTTTACTTAGCTGAAATATCCCCCAATACTCTCGTCAACAAATCCCAATAGGTTTCTACCGTGGAAATTTGAACTTTCTCATCCGGCGAGTGGGCGTTGCGGATGGTTGGACCGAAAGACACCATTTCGATATTCGGATAATGTTCTTTGAGAAGACCGCATTCAAGGCCGGCGTGGATAACCTTAATGTCCGGCTGCTTGCCTAACACATCGGCATAATGTTTCATGGAAAGTTTTAAAATTGCGGAGTCGTTTACCGGTTTCCAGCCCGGATAAGGTGCGGAGAATTCGGTTTTAGCGCCGGCGAGGGAGGCGACCGAATCCAATAATTCGGTGACATAGGCCTTGCCGCTTTCAATTAATGAACGCACCAAAATCGTACCCTGCACATGAGTGCTGTTAGTTTTTAACACGCCGATACTGAGCGAACTTTCTACCACGTTTTTAATCACATCGCTGTTGCGAATCACGCCGTTTGGTAAGGCGTTCAATAAATTAATCACGGTTTGTGTACTTTGCGCATCAAACACGCTTTGCGGTTTGGCAATCGGTTCTAAGAATAAGGTCAAATTCGGCTCGGCAATCGCTAATTCTTCTTTTAATAAAACCTGCAAATTTTGAACCGTGCTTTCAAAGGCGTTTACTTCGCCGTCAAATGCCAAAATTGCTGCTGCTTCGCGCGGAATCGCGTTACGAATGGAGCCGCCACGGATTTCCGCAAGCCGGAAGTGCGATTGATGTTGTGAAAGTTTGGCTAACACACGGGCTAACATTTTAATCGCATTGGCGCGTCCGGTATGAATGTCCACGCCGGAATGGCCACCGCGCAAGCCTTTTAACACAAGCTGAAAGCTATGCGCAAATGTATTGACTTCGCATTGTACGGGAATCTCTAATTCGGCATTAATTCCGCCGGCGCAACCGATATAAATTTCACCGATTTCTTCGGTATCCGTATTAATCAAAATTTCCGATTGCAACCAATTACGACGCAAATTTAAGGCACCATCCATGCCGGTTTCTTCTGTCATAGTGAGCAATACTTCGAGCGGCGGATGGGCGATATCGTCGCTTTCCAACACTGCCAAGCAAGAGGCCAAACCGATGCCGTTGTCGGCGCCCAAGGTAGTACCTTGCGCTTTCACCCAATCACCGTCAATGTAAGGGCGAATCGGATCTTTGGTAAAGTCGTGTGAATTGCCCTCATTGGCTTGCGGCACCATATCCAAGTGCGCCTGCAACGCTACCGGAATGCAGTGTTCCATACCGGTGCTTGCCGGCTTACGAATCAGTACGTTACCGACTTCATCGCGTTCCACAAAAAACCGTTTTTCTTGCGCCCAGTTCACAATAAAATTCGCCAATTTGTCTTCGTGATGAGACGGGTGGGGAATCGCACAAATTTGCTCAAACCATTGCCATAATAATTGCGGTTGCAATGTCGTAATTTCAGACATATTCGCTCCTTTTTGCGTAAAATCGCACGAAATAATAGCATAAAACCCTGTTTCGCGTTATCCTTACGCCATTTTTATTTATCGACAAAATAAGGTATCAAAATGAGCGAAAAATATGTGGTGACTTGGGATATGTTCCAAATGCATGCCCGCAAATTATCAGAACGTTTACTTCCGGCCTCTCAATGGAAAGGCATCATCGCGGTGAGCCGCGGCGGTCTATTTCCGGCCGCGGTATTGGCGCGCGAATTAAGCATTCGCCACGTACAAACCGTTTGTATCGCCAGTTATCACGATCACAAAAATCAAGGCGAGTTGCAGGTATTGCATGCTGCCGAGGTGCCGAACGGCGGCGAAGGTTTTATCGTGGTGGACGATTTAGTGGACACCGGCAATACCGCGCGTGCAATTCGCGAAATGTACCCGAACGCAAAATTCGTTACCGTATTCGCCAAACCGGCCGGTGCACAATTAGTTGATGATTACATTGTCGATATTCCGCAAAACACTTGGATCGAACAGCCTTGGGATTTAGGTTTAACCTTTGTGCCGCCTCTCGCCAGAAAATAATTCAAGTTGTAGCGTTACAGAAAAGTGCGGTGAATTTTTGAAATAATATTGCAGTTACGTAAAACGGAAATTGCCTCACAAAATAGCACCGCATTGGAGCCGCTTCCAATGCGGTGCTATTTGTTAAGTACAAAATTCATGCGTCGTTTTGCATATTCAGTAGCTCACGAGATTATTACAACCTTTGCGCGCCGATATTAATGTAGTGAAAATCTAAGCGATACAAGTGTGTTCTATGTTTATGAGTAATTTTTCAGGTTTTAGAATTTGTTAAAAATTAAACCGTTTTTTATTTTGCTAAGTTGTTCAGATAATCCCTTAACGCATAAAGTGCAGTTAAATTTCGTGCTTCTGTAAAATTCGGATCGGCGAGTAACTCATCAATATTTGCCAATGGGAAACGCACGATTTCTAACGGCTCCGGTTCGTCGCCTTCCAGTCGGCAAGAATAGAAATCCCGTGCAATGAAAATATGCATTATGTTGCTCATATAACTCGGATTTGTATTGACTGTACGAAGAAAATGAATTTGTTTGGCGCCTAGACCAAGCTCTTCCTTCAGCTCACGATTAGCCGCGTCTTCCGGCTTCTCGCCCGCATCCACGCCGCCTTTAGGAAAGCCTAGTTCATAGCGCTCCGTGCCAACTGCATATTCGCGAACCAGCAAAAGCCAATCGTCGTCAATAGGCAGCATCATAACGGCGTGATGCTCGCTAGGTTTAAGGCGTTCATAAGTGCGCCGTTCACCGTTAGAAAATCGTAAATCGACAGATTGGATTTCCAACAAGCGGGATTTCGCGGCTGTACGAACGGCCAAAATTTCCGGTTGATTTTGCGACATAACCTTTCCTTTATTCTGTGATACCATCGCACATAATCTATCACAAATGACACTGAGAAATTTAACATGGACAAAAAAGAAGTCAGACTTGACAAGTGGCTTTGGGCCGCACGTTTTTATAAAACCCGCAGTATCGCCAAAGCAATGATTGAAGGCGGTAAAGTACATTACAACGGACAACGCGCCAAAGTCAGCAAAATTGTCGACGTGGGTGCGGTGCTAAAACTGCGTCAAGGTAATGAGGAAAAGGAAGTGGAAGTATTGGCGCTCAGTGATCAACGACGCGGCGCGCCGGAAGCTCAATTACTTTATCGCGAAACTGAACAAAGCGTAAAAAAACGCGAAGAAACAGCTTGGGCGCGTAAAAATAACATGCTTTCCATGCCGCATCCGGATCGCCGGCCTAACAAAAAAGAACGACGGGATTTGTTGAAATTTAAGCATCAAGAATAAATTGAATCTATCTTTTCAATCATATAAAGATTATGATGCGCTTGATAGTTATTGCTCTATTTTTCACGAATTCGTATTCAAAACGACCATGCTTAAAACCAAAAACATTCTCGTTGTTTCCTATTCCCAAACCGGGCAACTCTCCCGTTTGACGGAAAATTTTCTCGTACCGTTGCAAAATCAATCCAATATTTGTGTAGAACATTGTGTTATCAAACCGCAAAAACCTTACCTCTTCCCTTGGAAATTCATGACGTTTTTTAACCAATTTCCCGAATCTGTGCATTTAAGACCGGCGCCTATTGAGCCCCCGCAATTACAACGAAAAAACTATGATCTGGTAATCATCGCCTACAGCGTCTGGTTTCTCTCACCATCACAACCAATCACCGCATTTTTACAGTCGGAACAAGCACATATCCTGAAAGACACGCCGGTAATTACGCTGATCGGTTGCCGCAATATGTGGCTGATGGCACAGGAAAAAATGAAGAAAATATTGACCGCACTTGGCGCGAGTTTAATCGGCAATATTGTCAAAACCGATCAATCCAATTCATGGGCGAGTTTTATTACCACGCCGGCGTGGATGTTTAGCGGAAAAAAACGTTATTTTTCATGGCTACCGAGCGCGGGTATCAGTGATGCCGAAATACAGGATATGCAACGTTTCGGTGAAAAACTTTCGCACACTTTCAAACAGAATATACTGCTTGATCAAACCCTATTTCAGAATATGGGCGCAGTAAAAATTGATGAAAAATTGATGATGAGCGAAAAAGTCGGTCATCGCAGTTTCTATTTATGGGGCAAATTGCTGTTAAAGTGCGGTCAAATTTCACCGCGTTTTCGTCGTGTCGTTCTCTATTTTTACATTCTCTTTTTAATTGCGTTAATTCTCACCGTAGTGCCGTTTTCCGCGCTCATCAAACGCTTACTTAAGCCATTGTTAAAAGAAAAATTAGCGCACCAAAAACGCTATTTTGCCGAACCTTCAGGAGAATAAGTTGACTGCTTTAACCGATGTTTATATCAACCGTGTTGCCGCTTTTTTGCCTAATGCACCAGTGGAAAATGATCAAATCGAACAGATTTTAGGGCAGATCGGTGAGTTACCATCCCGCGTACGAAAAATGATTTTGCGTTCTAATGCAATCAAAACCCGCCATTATGCGATTAATCCGATCACACGAGAAACCACACACAGCGGTACAGAGCTTGCAGTAGAAGCAATCAAAGGCTTATTTGCCCAAGGCTTAAAAGCAGATGAAGTGAGCTGTTTAGCGTGCGGCACTTCTTACCCCGATCAAATTATGCCGGGGCAAGGCGTGATGATTCACGGTTTAATTCCTGACGCGCCACCTTATGAAGTACTCACCACCGCCGGCGTCTGTGTTGCCGGCATGGCGGCGATGAAACACGCTTACAACGGCATTCGTACCGGCGAACACCACAACGCCATCGCGGTCGCATCTGAAAGTGCCTCGGCAATTATGCGTAGCGAACATTTTGAAGCGGAAATCGATCAGAAAAAATTAGAGGATGCGCGCCCGGAAATCGGTTTTGAAAAAGATTTTCTTCGTTGGATGCTTTCCGATGGTGCAGGCGCAGTGCATTTAAGCAACAAGCCCAATCCGCAAGGAATTAGTTTCAAAATTCATTGGATTTATCTGATTTCTTACGCCAACGAAATGCCGGTTTGTATGTATGCCGGTGCCGAGTTACAGCAAGGAAAATTTGTCGGTTGGAAAAATGTGGATAAACAGACCCGCGATGCACGTAGTTTTATGGCAGTGAAACAAGATGTGAAATTGCTGAATGAAAACATTGTGCGTTGTACGGTAGAAAAGACATTGTTGCGTTTAATCGACAAATACGCTTTAAAAGCTGATGAAATTGATTATTTCCTGCCGCATTATTCTTCAGGCTTTTTCCGCGATAAATTATTGGAAGGATTGAAAAACATCAATTTCGTTATCCCGCAGGAAAAATGGTTTACCAACCTTGAAAGTAAAGGAAATACGGGATCAGCTTCCATCTATATTATTTTGCAAGAGTTTCTCGAAAAATACCCGCTTGTGAACGGACAAAAAGTGCTCTGTTATATTCCTGAGAGCGGTCGTTTTTCTTCTTGTTTTATGCTGCTTGAGGTCGTCGATGGACGTTAACGATATCCCGCAAGACGACAGCAAAATCTTCAAAGGACAGCGTAAAGTCATCTACGCCACCCAAAACGGCAACTACCAAACCGCCACCACTAACGGTTGGGAAATGGAAGAATTCGCTACCGAACAGGCGGTAGAAGAACTCAACCGACTCACCACCGAAGCGTTAGCCGCCGTAAAACTCGGCGAAAAGTCACCGCTCTTTTATTATATGTACCGCTACCGCTTCGACCTCCCCAGCCTCGCCCAAGCCACCGGCTTCTGGCAATGGCAAATCAAACGCCACTTTAAACCGCAAGTATTCGCGAAGTTGTCGGATAAGGTGTTGGAGAGATATGCGGAGGTTTTTGGGATAAGTCTTGAGGAAATAAAAAATGGCAGATAATGACATTATTATTTACACCACCGATGATGGGTTTTCGCAATTTACTTTGCGCGAACTGGGGCAGCAACTTTGGTTGAATCAACTAGAGTTGGCAGAGCTTTATCAAACCTCAAAGCAAAATATTAGCAAGCATATTAAAGCGATTTTGGCAGAAAATGAATTGGATGAAGCTTCAGTTGTCAACTTTCAGTTGACAACTGCCACTGATGGCAAGCGATATAATACTCAAATTTATGCGTTACCGATGATTTTAGCCATCGGTTATCGCGTCCGCTCCGCTCGAGGCACGCAATTTCGACAATGGGCAACGCGAACATTAACGGAATATATTCAAAAAGGCTTTGTTTTAGATGAAGAACGCTTAAAAAATCCACCTATCGGAACAAATCAAGCAGAGGATTATTTCGATCTTTTATTAGAAAAAATTCGGGATATTCGAGCAAGCGAGCGCAGAATGTATTTACGCGTTCGTGAAATTTTTACTTTAGCAGCAGACTATCAACCTTCATTTAAAGAAACGACGCAATTTTTCCAAAAAATCCAGAACAAATTACATTTTGCTTGCACGAACAGCACCGCATCGGAAATCATATTTCAGAGAGCCAACGCAAGTTTGCCCAATATGGGGCTGACAAATTTTCGTGGTACCGATGTGGTAAAAAAAGATGTAACCGTGGCGAAAAATTATTTGAATGAAAAAGAAATCACCGCATTAAACCGAATCATATCAATGTGGTTGGATTTCGCCGAAGATCAGGCTTCCCGCAAAAAACAATTTTTCTTAAAAGATTGGACGCAAAAGCTAGATGAATTTCTCGCTTTCAATGATCGTCAAGTATTGCAAAACGCCGGCTCAATCAGTAAACAACAAGCGGACGAAAAAGCCTATTTAGAATACGATAAATTTGCCAAAAATCGCCGGCAAGAAAAAGAGCGGCTAGGCGAAATTTACGTTGAAAAATTATTTAAATTAAAAAAATAACTTAACGATGAACAACAACTTCCACCACCAACACACCGCCCACTGCGAAAGCGGCGTCATGTCCACTCTGCTGAAAGCGCACGGCGTGGATTTTAACGAAGCCATGGTTTTCGGCTTGGCATCAGCGTTGACCTTTGTTTATATTCCGTTGGTGGAAATTAACGGAATGCCGCTGATTTCTTATCGAATGCCGCCGCGTTCGATTATCAAAAAAGTCTCAAAACGGCTGAAAGTGCGGTTAAAAATACAGAAGTTTCGCTCGCCGGAAATCGGGCTGCAAGCACTTGACAAGGCGTTGGCTGAAAATAAATTAGTGGGCTTGCAAACCTCGGTTTTCTGGCTGCCTTATTTTCCGCCTGAAATGCGTTTTCATTTTAATGCGCATAATTTAATCGTGTATGGCAAAGAGCAAAACGACTATCTGATTAGCGATCCTGTGTTTGAAAGCGTGCAACGTTGCGCAACGGAAGATTTGCAACGGGCGCGTTTTGTAAAAGGTGTATTAGCACCAAAAGGATTGATGTATTACTTTGAAAATCAACCGAATTTAGTCCAAATAGATTTACCTGCCTTAATTCATAAAGCCATTCGTAAGAACGCCAAACAAATGCTGGCGCCTCTATTTTTCGTCGGCGTTAAAGGCATCCGCACTGTCGCCAAACAAATTGAAAAGCTCGCAAATCACCCTTCGGAAAAATACAAACGCCTATACCTCGGGCATATCGTGCGTATGCAGGAAGAAATCGGCACCGGCGGCGCAGGTTTCCGTTATTTGTATGCCTATTTCCTCGAACAAGCTGCTGATATTTGCCAACAATCGAAGTACAAACAGGCATCCGAACAGATGACGGAAATCGGCGATATGTGGCGTCAATTTGCAGGATTATGTGTGAAACAATGCAAAAAGCCATCGGCGGAAGGCTATAACATGGTGGCGGACTATTTGCGGGAGATTGCGGATAGGGAACAGGCGCTTTGGCTGGAATTACGCACACTATGATTACGGTTCAAACCCTTTCACATCGCTACCCCAACGCCCAAAACCTCGCGTTGCGCGACATCAATTTCAGCATTGAAAACGCATCCACCATTGGCTTACTTGGCCCTAACGGCGCGGGCAAAACGACACTTATGTCGCTGCTTGCCGGGTTGCAGTCCGTGCAGCAGGGACAGATTTATTTCAATGCGGTACCATTTGCACAGTTGACCAAAAAGCAACGCCATCAAATTTCCTTGGTGCCACAGGATTTTGCTTTTTATCCGTTGCTGACGGTGTGGGAAAATCTGAAATTTTTTGCCGCACTTTATGAGGTGAAAGACAAAAATTATCTGCAAGCCTTGCTGGAACAGGTGGATTTAACGGCGCATAAAAACAAACTTGCGAAACATTTATCCGGCGGTTTAAAGCGCCGCTTGAATTTTGCCATCGGTTTAATTAATCGCCCGAAAGTGATTTTTTTAGATGAGATTACGGTAGGCATCGACCCACAATCCCGCCAGTTTATTTTGAATAGCGTAGCGGCGTTGAAACAGCAAGGTGTCACCGTGATTTATACCTCCCATTATTTGCAGGAAATCGAACAATTATGCGATAAATTGGTGCTGCTGAACGAAGGCGAATTGATTTATCAGGGATCGGTGCAGGACATTTTAAAAGAAGGGCAAAGTCTGGAACGTTTTTATTTGGATTTTTTAAATAAGGCAGAAAAAACGTGTTAATTGCTTCGATTGCCAAAGAAATGCGTCTATTAAGTCGCGATCTGCACGGTGTCGCCGTATTATTTATCATGCCGATTTTGTTCATGCTGATTATGTCGGCCGCGTTGAGCAATGATAATGCCTTAAGCAATCGCTCGGAAATTATGCTACTGAGTGAAAAAAATGCGCTTAACGATGCCTTTTTAGATGCGCTCAAAAATGAAAAACTTGCCGTTCATCAAGCGCCACCGGAAGAGCTGGCGCAATACCAAGAGGCGCTACAAGCAGGGAAATTTGATTTGCTAATTTTCAATCCGAATAAAAAACAGACCGCACTTTCCGAAGAACAAAATCTGCAACTTTGGCTTAATCCGAGCGTGGATCGCAGTTGGTTGTTGGGTGTGAAAGGCGTGTTGCAAAAGCATTATTCGCAACTGCGTTTAAACGATTATTTGGCAGACAATCACATTACGTTAGAAAATAACAAACGTAAGCCAATTAAAGAGATTCAAAATAAAGTCAATAAAGAACTGGATAGCAAATTCGCCCAAATTAACGATTATCTGGCAAAAGATTTATGGCAGGAAATTTATGTGAATCGGCAAGGGAAAGCAGTTTCCAAGCCAAATTCCGTGCAACATAGCGTGCCAGCCTGGCTGATTTTCGGTATGTTCTTTATCATGATTCCCCTGTCCAATGTGATGGCGATGGAACGCCAAACCAACACGCTTACCCGTCTGCGCATGGCGCGCACCTCTGCATGGAGCCAGATTGTTGCCAAATTGATTCCGTATTTCCTCATCAACCAACTGCAATTTGTCGGCATGGTGGCGCTCGGTTATTTTGTATTGCCAGCGCTGGATATGCCGGCGTTTGGGTTAACGGGCGATTGGTTGCCTTATTTTGTGCTATCCGGCGCCGTTAGCCTTGCCGCGTTGGGTTATGGTTTGCTGGTAAGCGTTCTGGCGCGTACCACCGAGCATGCCGTAGTATTGGGCGGTGGCGGCATTATTATTATGGCAGCAATCGGGGGGATTATGGTGCCCGTTTATGTCATGCCCGAGATCATGCAAACTGTAGCGCAATTTTCCCCGATGGGCTGGGCATTAAGCGGTTTTCAGAATTTATTGCTGAATCATTACGCGCTTAGCCAAATTCAGCAACCGCTCTATTTGTTAAGCGCTTTCGGCATTGTTACGCTACTTTTAGCCACATTAATTTATCAACGACAATTGACGACACAAGCGAGATTCTAATGGCTTATCTTTTCACGCTGGAGCATCCGGCATTAGAACAGGAACTCAAAAAACTGATTATCCAAGAAACGGAAAAAGATGAATTTGACCCGACAGAAATCAGCGACGAAGAACCGTTATTTGGCGAACAAAGCCGCATTCAGTTAGATTCTTTAGATGCTTTGCAGATTGTCGTGGCTTTGCAAGCCCATTTCGGCGTACGTTTGCAGGGCGATCGCATGGTGCGTAAACATATGATGAATGTGCGAGATCTTGCCGCCTTTATCCGCGAACAGCACCAAAAAGTCTGATGAATATTTATCTCAACGCCACCTCCGCCAAGTTTGCCGACAGTTTAGGGCAGCGCACCTCCAATATGTTGGGGCAACCGCTCCGTTTTCCGTACTTCAATGCTTTTGAGGAGCCTTTGCTTTCCCTTGAACAGCTTTACGCGTATTTTGATGTGGAAATCGACCGCACTTTACAGGAGGCGGGCTGGAATAAAAGCGAGTTGAAGCATATTCCCATTCTGCTCGGTTCCACCGCTTATGTTATCAGCGATTGTGAAGCCCGCCTGGCGCACAATCTCCCATTGCCGGAAGAACATAGTCTGGCGGTGATTGCCGATGATTTACGTGCCCGTTATCAAACGGAGGTGTTCAGTTTCGCCACCTCTTGTACTTCTTCCGCACAGGCAATGGGTTACGCTTACAAAATGCTAAAAAGCGGCATGTATGAAAAAGCCTTGGTTATTGGCTTTGAGATGTTTAATCGCCTGACGTTTGAGCATTTTCAGGCGATGAATTTGTTATCACAGGAAGCGCAATATTCGCCGCTCACAAACCCAACGGGCATTGTGTTAGGCGAAGGCATCGGCTGTGTGGCGTTATCTACTCAAGCGAATCCACAATTGCCTTGCGAAATAGTGGGCGTCACGACGCTAACCGATAACGAAAATCTCACCAACAGCAGTGAATCGGCATTGCGTAACCTGATTAATGCCTGCCTCAATAATGCCAATTTCACGCCGGCCGACATTGACGGTGTAAAAGTCCATGGCGTTGGCGGCAACAGCGATGAAATGGAGCTACGGTTTTTACAAGAAATTTTCCCTCTCGCGCAATGGCTTTCCATAAAAGCCCAAACGGGACACACCCTTGGCGCAAGTGGGGCGCTTGAAAGCGCCATTTTATTCAATCAATTGAAAAGCGAACCTCAAAAGTGCGGTCGTTTTTTAAATTATTTTTTAGGTTTCGGTGGAAGCAATATAGCTTGGGTGCTTGAGGTAAACAAATGACCTACTTTATCCGACAAATCCATCAGTTCATCAGCAACGATATGGACGACAAAACCTTGCGCCAACAACTCAAAGCACATGGCGTTGATGCCCGTCGTTTAAGCCGCTTCACTCAACTTGCTCTTCTAGGCGCATTACCGCTAAAGCCTTATTTAACGGAGAAAAGCGGTATTTATCTCGGCTCACCGTTTAATTCACCCAGTAAATTCGACAAAATGTTCCACCAACTCACGGCACAAAACCTGCCAAGCCCGTTGGATTTTATGGCGAATATCAATAACGCGGCGACCTTTCAACTGGCGCAAACCTTGCAAATTCATGGCAATTCGCTGTTTTTGGCGGTAAATCAGCAAACCATTTGGCAACCGTTACGGTTGGCGTTGCTGGATCTGGAACAGCAAGAGATGCCATCCGCGCTGGTCGGTTGGGTGTTGGAGAACGACAACGGACAACAAGAAGGGGCGTGCTTTTGGATAGTGTCGAAGGACGCAGAAGGTGCGCTCGAAAAGTTGAATAATCTGCCGAATATTGACAATACGCAAGAGATGGATTTTTTATCTATTGTATTAAATCCGACATTTGTTTAACGCGAAACGCTTGGCTTGAACCAATTATTGAAAGTCCAAAACAGCACCGCATTGAAATGGCTTCAATGCGGTGCTGTTTTGGATGAACGAACGGTAAACCCGGTTGAAATTACGCATGGCTCGAGGTCAGCAAACCTAATTTCCGCGTCCTACCGCCGATTTTATTTTTATCCCTGCCAACGCTTAAAAATCAACGAGGTATTCACGCCACCGAAGGCAAAGTTGTTATTCATCACATAATCCGTGTCAATATAGCGTCCGTCGCCTTGGATGTAGTCCAGTTTACCGCAACGTTCGTCAATGTTATCCAGATTAATGGTCGGTGCAAACCAACCATCACGCATCATTTCAATAGAAAACCAGGATTCCAATGCACCGCATGCCCCGAGCGTATGGCCTAAATAACTTTTTTGCGAGCTTAACGGAATCTTGCCGAACACTGCTTCGGTGGCGAGGGTTTCCGCAATATCGCCTTGCTCCGTCGCCGTGCCATGTCCGTTCACATAACCAATTTTTTGTGGCGATAAATTCGCATCTTTTAACGCCAATTCCATGCAACGTTGCATGGTGTCCTTTTGCGGGCGAGTAACATGCGCGCCGTCACTGTTGGCACCATAGCCCACCACTTCTGCGATAATATTGGCATTGCGCGCGAGGGCATGTTCCAGTTCTTCCAACACGAAAATTCCGGCACCTTCACCGATCACCAAACCATCACGATCTCTGTCGTAAGGACGCGGGGTTTGTTTTGGCTGATTGACATTACGGCTTGCCGCATAAAGAGAATCAAACACATACACTTCCGACGGACAAAATTCCTCGGCACCACCGGCAAGCATCATCGGAATTAAGCCGTATTTAATCGATTCGTAAGCATAACCGATACCTTGGCTGCCGGAAGAACAGGCGCTGGAAGTAGGAATAATACGCCCTGTTAAACCAAAGAAAATACCAATATTGGCGGCGGTGGTGTGTGGCATCATGCGCACATAGGTGTTGGCGTTAAAGCCGTCGGATTTACCGGTCATCAGTAGTTCGGCGGCATCTTTAATATCGTTGGTGGAACCGGTGGAAGAACCACAGGCAACGCCCATTCGGCCATCTTTCAAATAAGCCTGGATTTCACCGTTTTCATCCAATAACCCGGCATCGGCTAACGCGCGTTCGGCGGCTTCCACGGCAAATTGCGACACCCGCCCGAGGCTGCGTAATTGTTTACGATTCCAATGTGCCGGCGGCTGATAATCGAAAATTTCCGCGCCTAAACGGGCTTCCAGCTCAGGATAGCGCGTCGCCCAATCCGCTTTGGCCTGCACGGCGTTTTGCTTACGTCGAAAAGCCGCTTGGATGTCCCGCCATTCTTTACCGAAGGCAGTCACTGCACCGATGCCGGTGATCACAACTCGTTTCATGTTAATTCGTCTCTTTGCTTATTTAACACAAACCGCCGTTTACGGCGATCACTTGGCGGGTAATATATGCGGCTTTTTCGTCCATCAGAAAATTTACGGCGTGCGCGACTTCTTCCGGATCACCCATACGCCCGGCGGGAATCATTTTCAGAATTTCATCAATAGGTACATTTTCATCCAGAATATCCGTGTCAATTAAGCCGGGCGCCACACAATTAACAGTGATTTTACGCTTCGCCAATTCCACCGCCAGCGCTTTCGCGGCGCCGATAATACCCGCTTTGGAGGCGCTGTAATTGACTTGACCGCGATTGCCGATTAAGCCCGATACGGAGGTAATACACACAATGCGTCCCGCTTTGCGACGACGAATCATCGGCATCATAATCGGGTGTAACACATTATAAAAACCATCCAGATTGGTCCGCAGTACCTTGTCCCAATCCTCATCCGTTAACGCCGGAAAGGCGTTATCGCGGGTTAGACCGGCGTTTAACACCACTCCGTAATACGCGCCGTTGGCTTCCACATCGGCAATCAGTTTTTCCGCCGTCTCGACGCGATTACTTACATCAAACTGTAACACGCGGGCATTTTGCCCTAGTTCGCGTACCGCCTGAGCCACCGCTTCCGCTTCTACCGCGCGGTTGCGACAATGCACCACAATATCAAATCCCGCTTGTGCCAAACGTAAGGCAATGGCTTTGCCGATACCTCGGCTGGAACCTGTAATTAAAATGGTTTGCTTCATCTTCTTTCTCAAATTTTCTAAAAAGTGCCGTCAAATTTACGCTTGTTCTTCGCTATGCCGAGGACGAAATACATTTAATGCGCCGTCTAACAGCACGTTACCACTTTCGGCTTCGACCAGTTCACAATCAAACACACCGAATCCGGAAGCGTCTTCAATGGATAATTTCACGCGAATTCGTAATGCCGTGCCAACCGGAATAAACGGCTGATGTTGCGTTAAACGACGCGAACCAAGCCAATAACCCAAGCCAATCGGCTTGCCGGCCCGCACGCATTGATAACCCGCCCAAGCAGCAATGCCTTGCGCGAGAATTTCCGCGCCCATAAAGGTGGAAAGTTGCCCGTTACGGACCAATAAATTATCAGCGCGCAGATAAGTTTCGGCAATCAAATGTTCGCCATCAACTTCCGTGATCGCGTCTAACAACACCATTTCTCCACTATGCGGAATTAACGCGGCGACTTCGGTTATTGGACAAGTTAAATCAATCATCGGCTTCTCCTAAAATCAGTACCGTATTATTGCCGCCAAAAGCAAAAGAACTGCTAGCGCCAATGCGGTGCCCGTACGGCCAGTAATCGTTTCGACTCGTTAAATGAATTTGTGCGGTAACCTCATCGGCTTGATTGTCCCAGCGTTGCGCAGGTAATTTGCCTGACGGATTGGTTTGCGGAGCAATTACCCCCCATAAAATCGCTGCCTCAATCGCTCCAGCCGCCCCCAAGGTGTGTCCGGTATAAGGTTTGGTTGTGCTACAAGGTGTTTGCGAACCGAAAATATGTTTTACTGCGATGGCTTCCATTTGGTCGTTATGGAAAGTGCCGGTGCCGTGCAAATTAATCCAGCCGATTTGGTCGGCGGTCAATTTGGCTGATTTAAATGCGGTGCTAAAAGCCGAGATCGCACCTTCGCCCGCCGGATGCGGCGACGACATATGATAGGCATCGCTGCTGGTGCCGTACCCCAACAGCGCAACAGAAGATTCATCCAAGGCTTCTCTGCTCATCACGAAAACAGCGGCGCCTTCGCCTAAATTAATGCCGTTGCGATTGGCGGAGAACGGGTTGGTTGGTTGCGTCGATAACACGGACAACGAATGAAAACCGACCAACGTGAGTAAAGAAAGCGTATCTACACCGCCACAAATCACCGCGTCGCACAAATTTGCCTTCAATAACCGTGCGGCGCTGATTAAGGCTTTAGCACCCGAAGTGCAAGCAGTGGAAATGCCGTAGCAAATGCCCGATAAACCGTATTGATACGCGATGAAATCCGCAGCGGCGGAAAAGTATTGTTGTTGCTGATTAAACGGAACGCCCGACCAATCATTGTGTCGTGCGGCATATTGAAATACCGGCAAGTTTTCATCCACCCCGGTAGTGGAAGTGCCAATCACCACTGCCACCCGTTGTTTACCGAAGCGTCGAATCGCCCGTTCAATGCGGTCCTCAATTTGCACCAGACCATGCCATAACAATTGGTTATTGCGGCTTCGGTGCGCTCTCGGCAAATCGTCGGGGAACGGGCGCAACGACAACGCCACTTCACCGACCATCGCGGATTTATCTTTTAAACCGCTTTCTCGGAAGAGTTTATCCGACGCATAAAGAGGTGATTCAACTTCATTTAGCAACGCCTTGATGTGATGCTCAAGACCTTCGCCTAAACTGCTAACAATGGCGGGTTTAGTTAAAAATAATTGCACGTAATCCTCTAATTCAATCTCTCGATATGCCACTCGCTGCCATCTGCTAAGACGATTTCCCATTGTTCGGTAAGCGCGCGAGTCGTCCACAGCCACTCGCCTCGGCGGCGATAAATTTTATTTTGCGATGTCTGTTGAACCTCAATAAGATCGGCACGAAGCGGTGGCGAAAATTCATAGGCAAGCGCCAAAAAGAGCCATTGAGCCTGGCTATTCGGCATAACGAAACCGTCATTTTGCCAACCTTGCGGAGTAAGCAACAACCGAGCCAGCGGCGAACCTAAAGGCTCGGTTTGCACCCAACGCCATTGATTCGGCATAAATTGCACGGTCAACAAGCTAGTTTGATAAAGGGTTTGATTCTGCCGCCGCTCCACTTTGAAGGTCTTGCTTGCTACTTGTTGTTGTGGCAATTGCGTGATCGTTGGGAAACTCGTACATGCGCTTAAACAAAGCGCTAGCGCCAACAGCAAAAATAATTTTTTCATCGTTTCTCCGAGAAAAAAATGCAGTGAATTCTAGCGATTAGCCTTATCTAGATCAACGGATAAATTTTGCGCTGCACAACATGCTTAGTAGCACGCCTAAAGTTACCGTTAAGCCGAATCCGGCCACTGCCGGCGTCGAACTCATACCCAGTAATGCAAAGGAAATCAGCGTGGTGGTCGCCGCTAAAAACAGTGTAAATTGTTTTTCGAAACGGGCTGCCCGTACCGTTTGCATATACACCGCATAGTCGATACCGATAGCGGAAACCAACAATAAGCCGAACATTGAAAACAAGCCGATTGGTAAACCAATCCAACCGCACAGCGCAACCGTCAGCACAATCGCGACACAAGGTACGAGCAATAAACGCAAAGTCGTTTTGCCGTTAAACCATTTACGCAACAACAATGCCGCCAATACAAAAGACAGTACTTTTAACCACGCCGCTTGATTACGCGTCATTTGGAAACCGTGGTTGAGTGACGCGCGTTTATCAAGCCAGAAAATATCTTGCTGATTTGCCAATTTTGCCATTTCCGCGCTGTCTGCCTCTTTTACTTTGACCAAGCCGGCAACCTGCGTTTCGCTCAATCGACCTAAATAATAAGGCCGCCAAGCCTGCCCCAATGTTGTGGATAATGCCGCTTGCAAGCTAAGCGGCGGTTGTTCTGCCAACATACGTAAACTCTCTACGACGGCATATTGCGGGATGCCCAATTTGGTTAACGGCGCATAATCCGCCGGTCGAATCGTCGCCGAAATTTGGCGGGCAAGCGTTTGTTGCCGTTGCGGCGTGACAAACCATTGACTTAACGCTTGAATATTCACACCTCGCGCGGTCAAATCCGCCGCCAATGCGGTGCTCTTTTCCAACAACTCGTCATCATTTTCGGCACAAATTAAAAACGCTTGCGCGCCCCAGTCAAAGCCTGTCAGTTGGCCAATTTGGCGCATTTCCTCCAACATCGTTTTCGGCATGGAAACCCACGAGCGAATATCATCCTGCCATTGTGAACGATAAATCCCGACCGCCGTAAAACAAAGCAATAAAACGGCAAACCCGCGATTACCTTGAAACGCCGCAAATTTTTCAAATATTGCGCGCACCTTGTTGTAACCTTTGCGATCTACCAACCGATTCGCGACTTGATAAGAGCCGATTAAAAACGGCAGAAGAAGTTGTGTAGTCCACACGGCGGCGATTAATGCTACTGCAGAAAATAGCGCCGTTTGTTTTAACACCGGTAAGTCGGTAAATGCCAGTAAACCATAACCGAGCAATGTCACCAATAAACTCATGGTAAAAGTAAAACGCAATTTTGCCATGGCGGGGCGTGCTTGCCAGTTCGCTCTAAATAACGAGCCGGCGAACCAATGCAACGGAAAGTCAATCAACACCCCGACCAAACTGGTACCAACTACAATCGTCAGAATATGAATATGCCGAAATACCAATAATGTAGCGGCGATGCCCGCTGCCATTCCGACGACGATCGGCAAAAACAACCACAAAATCCGCCAAGTACGAAAAACGCGCCACAAAAGCAATAGCGTCAAACTAATGCCCGACAGGCTCATTAATGTGCTTTCGCGCTCTGCTTTTTGTTTGGCGTCAGCGGCAAATAATGCATTGCCGGCCACAAGAAAGTGCGCTTCTCGGGCTTCCAATTGGCGACGATTTTGCTCTAACAACGTGGTTAATTTAGCCGCGGGATTAAGCCAAGTTTGCGCATTTAATTCGCCACGCAACAGAACCCAAGTGAGCCCGTCTTGTGTTACCGACAACATCCCGTTTGTCGCATTCCATTGAAGCCGCCCGATTTGTGCACGGTTTATTGCAAAGCGCCCGAAGCCCAACCAATCTTGTTCCAAAGGCAATAAATTGGTCTGTTCAAAAGGGTTGGCTAATTGCTGTGCATAGTGTTGAAAATACTCGGCGGGACGTCGCAACAATTGTTCTTGAATGTGTTCGGGCAAAGTCGCCCAAGCCAATTGCTGAATTTCTTGACGAAGCTGATTTAAATCAGGCTGAATGTGTGCATTTACTTGTGCAAAATCACCGCTTGTTTGCCAAACTTGCGCTGTTTCTTCTGCCAACGTAAAAGCTTGTTCAGGGTCAGTATGACCGACTAATGCGATCAGTTGGCGATTTAATTGCTGTTCTTGCCGTTTGTCTGCCTCAATGAGCACCGCATTGACGCCTTGCTGGGAAGGCAATAACGTGCGTAAGTCCGTTTGCAACCATTCGCCTTGGTGCAAAAAACCGGCTAACAGCGCAACGGTGAATACCAGAAAGAGGGCGTAACCCCAAATTTGATAAGCGGAGAAAAACGCGATCGTTTTTTTCATGGTGTTTTAGTCAGCCGATTCAAGAGCGGATTGTGCAAACGCCGACAGTGGCTGATTTAGTCGAATCTGCTGAAAATCAATTTGTGTGCGGTCGCCTTGCACTTCATTGAGCTGTAGGCGTTTGGCGGTTTGGTCGCCTTCAATTTCGATAGAGGTGAAAATTTGCTTCATCAATAAACTGTTCGGTGTGAGCATCAATTTCCAATTTTGTGCATTGCCCGATAATTTCATGTCAAATTGAGATTTCAACCCATCGATATTGCCGGACAACAACCCCAAGAATAAACCAATTTGCTCGCTTTGCCCCGGTTTTTGATTGCCCGTCCATTGCTTGCCATTCCATTGCGTGATGCCGTCCGGTTTAACACGCAGTTGGTTGGCAAAGGGTTTTTCTAATTGCCAAAGCAGGCCCTTTTTCGCCACTAAGGTAAATTGTCCTTGCAGAGTAATCGGAGCGGCAAGAGATTTTAAGAAACGCTGTTGTACGAACCGACCTTGCACGTTTTGCGGTTGTTGCAGTTGTTGTACCAACTCAGCTTCGGAGAACGCCCAAGTAAAAGCGCTGAACAAAAAACCGCCAATCATCAATAAAATACGCATTGTTTTTCCTTAATCTTCTTTGCTAAAACTCGCATGGTTTTCGACCACTTGCCGCCAACAAGGCGGTGTTTGCCATTGCGTTTCGCGCGTGGCAATGCTGACTGCAACCTGCGTCGTACTGGCCGAGGTGAGTTTTTGACCGCTTTCGGCATCAAAAATCAGATAATCAATGCGCAAACAGCTTTCATATTCGACCACTGCAAGATCAATACGAATACGTTGACGAAACAAGGCGGGTTGTATGTATTTGATATTAAGCTGTACGATCGGCCAGCCGAAACCTTGTTTTTTCATTACGTCGTAGGTGTAACCAATTTCTTCAAGAAATGCGCAACGCGCCATTTCAAGGTATTTGACATAATGGCCGTGCCACATAATGTCCATGGAGTCTACGTCAAAAAATTGAATTTTATGAACGGAACTGTGACGACAATAAGCATGTTTTTTCATTCTTGATCATTCCAGAAGTTATAAAAATTAAACCAAAGTAGCGGATTTTCCGCGCATTCTTGCGCAAGAATATCGGCATATTGTTGCATCACGGTTAGAATCGCTTGCTCGCGTTGGGCACCGCGTCCTTCAATACAAGGCACAAAACGGCGCAATTTCATTCGGTAACGGCCGTGTTCTTTTAAACAAAATAGCGTATTGATCGGTGCTTTGAGAATACTTGCCAGCAACCAGGCACCTTGTGGAAATTCCGCCACATCGCCTAAAAAATTCACCAATGCGGTTTTATCACCGCGTAACGGGACACGATCGACGGCAATGGCAATCCATTCGCCTTGTTCCAAACGTTGCGAGAGAGTGAGCATTTTTTGCGCGTCCAAGTCTTCCACTTGCATTAATGACAACGTATTCGCCCCCGCTGCCGTCAGCGCTTGATTAAACGCTTCAGCATTACGACTATGCACCAACACATTCAATTTAAAAGCCTGATGCGGCCCGTTATCGAGCAAGGCACGGCAAATTTCGATATTGCCAAAATGCGAACAAACTAAAATTTGTCCACGACCGTCGCGATCCATATCGGCAAATAAATTATCTTTATCGTCAATGGTGAGATCATCGTAATGAATTTTATGTTGCCACACGGCAAAGTTATCGCAAACCATTTCGCCGAATCGTAAAAATTGACGAAAGACGGAAGCGTGCGGAAGATTTAGTGTCGGATAATAGCGTCGTAAACGGGTTTGATAGGCGCGAATATTGCGTCGCGCTTTTGCGCTCGTGAGGTAAAAATAACTCACCACGATGACGCTTATCGGTTTAATTAACCAAAGCGGGCCATATTTCACAATGAGCCGTGTGAGCTCTAAAAAAAAGGCGTTGCCGCGTTCCGCTTGCTTTGCCCAATGGGTCGATTTCATTACATTTTTCCCATGAGAAAACGTTTTAACATAGCGAAAAATAAACGCGCGTGCATTTTGCTAATCAACCAATTATCGGCCAAGCTACGAAAGTGCGACACGCCGTCTTGTGCATAACGGATTCGGGTGTCGAGCCAAATAAATTCAATGCGGTGCCAGTGGGCTTTCACGAGAATTTCGATATCGAAATCCATTCGATCGCCCAAAAATTCCCGTCGAATTAACGGGGCGATCGTCGCTAGCGGATAAATCCGAAAACCGCACATACCGTCTTTAATATCAAATGAATGGGTGTGCACGGCGTTCCAAAAGTCGGTGATTTTACGCCCGTATAAACGCGCTTTCGGGGCATCGTCACCATAAATCGGACGACCACAAATTAACGCGGCCGGATTTTCTTGAGATTTCGCCAGCATTGCGGGACAGTCGGCCAGGTTATGCTGCCCGTCTGCGTCTACTTGCAAAGCATGCGTAAACCCTTGTTCTGCCGCCAATAACAACCCCGCTTTCATCGCCCCGCCTTTCCCTTGATTTGGTGTACAGTAATAAATTTTTACGCCTTCTTGCGCAAAAGTCTGAAGCACTTGGCGATGTAATTCGGTTGAACCGTCATCAATCACTAACACGGGCAATCCAATGCGGTGCAGTTCGGCGAGCACGGCGCCGAGGGTTGCAGAATGATTGTAATGAGGAATAACGGCAACCGGGTTAAACATAAAATGACTCATCTTTTTGATTCAAAAATATTTGCTCGAAATCTGCGCGGCTGATTTTTGATTGACTATTACGCGGCAAGGCGCGGGTAAAGCGCCAATAACGCGGTAAAGCGGAATGTTCTTGGCTTTCGCTTAAATCGTGGCGTAGTCGTTGCACTATCGCTTGACGGCCTATGCGACGATATGCGCTTATACCTTCCTCGCTCAAGGCTAGCCATGCAGCCGGTCGGGGATACTTAGGGTGTTGCGCGACATAAGCGTCGAGCACCCAAGGATGTTTCAATATATCTTGTTCAATTTTTACCAGCGAAATGCGCTTGTCGCCGAATTTCACAATTCGGTCGATTCGTCCCAATAAATGAAATTGCGCTCCTGAAATTTCTACCGCATCGGCAGTTTGTTCCCGCTGCTCCAGCCAAGGCGATTCCACCCATAATGCGCCTTGCTCATTTACGCCTAAACGCGTCACCGGCGTCGGTGTCCATAAACCGGGCTGCTCGCGAAAAGCAATCACGCCGGTTTCCGTACTACCGTAACCTTCAATGATTTTTGTGTTTAATTGCGCACGCATCGCTTTTGCCGTGGTCTCGGGTAACATGCCGCCGGAAGACAAAATAGCGACAATTTGACATCGATGTAACGCGGGATCGGATAAATTCAAATGAGTCAACAAGGCCGGACTGCTAATCCAAATACTACGCGGAACAGATAAACTTTCCGCAATAAGGTACTCGGGGTAAGGCAGTTGTTTACGGGCAATTGACCAACCCATCGTCAACGGCAACATCACTCGATAGGATAAGCCGTAATGGTGTTGCGTCGATACGCTGGAAACTACATGGATATTATTATCGGACGGAATAGCTAACGAACGACTAATAGCATCGGATTCTTGCCACATTTTTTCCGCCGTTTTTTTCATGATTTTCGGCTGCCCGCTGCTACCGGACGTTTTCAACCAAATTTCGGTTTGACTGGTTTTGTCGATGCGTAACTCGGGATTCGCTACAGTTTGTGTGATGCCGTAGGTTTCAAAAAGAGCATCATCAAATAAAAAATCGGCATTTTCTTCAATCCATCGGCGATTTTCTTCCAGTAAATTCGGCGGCAATAAAATTTTGACATCAGCCTCAAAACAAGCAAGCATCGCACAGGCAAAATACGCCGCATCATCAAACCAAAAGGCAACCGTTTGAATATGTGCTTGGCGCAATTGTTGACTGATTTGTCGACAACGATGCGCGAAGTCTTGACACGTCCACTGCGGATTGCGTGCGATTAATGACGTCGCTTGAAATGGAAGATTCATAGTTTATTTCCGTTGTTGTACTTGTCGGCGAACCAGCCATTCAACCGACATAACTGATGCCATCAATAGATAAGACCAAACACCGGTGTACCAGGCCCAATCATCATAACGACCGAATAAAATTAAACCGGTGGAAACGATAATATTAAAAATAAAAACGCCGCACCAAACTTCGGTCACCCGACGCGTGTAAAAGACGGCGCGATTTGATAATTGTGGTTCTTGTAAACGAGCGAGTCGTTCGACGAAGGATTGTTTGGTAAACAAGCTGCCGCCGAAAAGACTCAGCATTAAGGCGTTCATCAACACCGGATACCAATACATCGCATCTGTTTGTTTATACCAACCGACTAGCGTGAGAATTATCGCCATTAGGCAAGAAAAATAGCGTTTTGAGGCTTGTTGATGGAAGGCTTTTAGCGCCCATAATATCGCCAGCACATAAGGCAGTTGCACTAACTGTTGTTGTTCACCGAGCAGATAACCGAGCGGATATGCAATGGTGGCCAGCATCAGCACCGCATTGAGCAGAATCGTCACCTAGCGCTCCATCAGTGCAAAACCGCTACAACAAACTTCACGCTCGGTGAGCAATTGAAACTTTATCCGTTGTTTAACCGCATCCCATTGTAATTGAATTTGGAATCGATCCGCCGGCCGTAAGAATTTTTGGAATTTTAGTTGTTCAAAACGTGCAATCGTCGGAGCAAAACCCAAAAATTCGCTAATCTGATCGGTAATCCATTGTAATTCCACCACCCCCGGCACTAACGGGAAATCCGCAAAATGGTCGGTTAAAAATACTAAATCCAACGGCACTTTACCTTCAATGCGGTGGCCATTTTCGGTTTGCTCGGCATTTAACCAAATGGCATCAGTTTGAGTGGTCACGCAAATACGCTCAAATTCCGCTTTGTTGATTTTCGACTGGCTGTTGCGCGGTAATTTATCGGTAAAACGCCAAAAACGCGGCACGGCGGCCTTTTCTTGGATTTGTTCTAATGCCTGTTTGAGTTGATGAATTAACGCGCGACGTCCTTTTTCACGAAATTGCTCAATACCTTGCGCGGTTAAACCGACCCAAGCCACTAGGCGCGATTTTTGCGGGTGCTGCGCGATGTAACAATCCTCTACCCAAAGGTGTTGCATTAAAGCTTGTTCGACGCCAACTAAAGCAATGCGTTTGTCGGCAATTTTTACAATGCGATCCGCGCGCCCCAAAAGGCGGAAACCCTTCGCTTCAAACTCCACCACGTCGGCGGTTTGTTCGCGTCGAGCCAACCAATCGGCTTCAATCCAAAGGGCACCTTGCGCATCACTGCCTAATCGGCTATTCGGCAAAATTCGCCATAAGCCGCTATCTTGACGTATTGCAATCGGACCCGTTTCCGTACTGCCGTAAATTTCCACCAACGGATGCTGAACTCGGCTGCGAATTTCGTCAGAAAGCGTCGCAGGCAAAGCGCCGCCGGAAGAAATAATGCCTTCAATACGACTTGAAATCGGCATCTTTTGCCAATCAATGCTGGACAACATCGCCGGACTGCTGACTATTATCGCGCGATGAGCCTGTTCCGCTTCGCGCATAATACATTCCGGATAAAATTGTTGAATGCGGCCGATTTGCCAACCTTTCACCAACGACATCATAATATGCACGGTTAGCCCATATACGTGTTGTATGCTAACGGTACTGATAGTGTGAATATCATTGCTGTCGTTAAAAGGCAGCGCTTCTGCCAAGGCACAAGCACCCAGCCATAATTGACGGGCGGTTTTGACGATGGTTTTGGCTTCGCCGGTGCTGCCCGAGGTTTTCAACCAGATTTCAGTTTGATTATGCACATCAAAGAGCGGTTGATTTTGCCAATCTTTTTGCCATTCAATCTGCAAACCGAATTCGCTAAATAATACGCTATTCGGCTGATGAAAATCGGTGCGATCGGTAATCCATAGATCCGCATTCTCATTCGCCCAGGCTAAACTCTCCGGCGTGTCATTTGCCGGAAATAACGTGCGAACACCGACGAACCACGCGCCTAATAAGACGCAGGCGAGCTGTGCGCCGTCTTCCATCCACAAGGAAATCGACCGAATTTTACGTTGTGTCAATTCGGCAGCGATTTGTTTGGCACGATATTCAAAATCGCGAAACGCCCAAGCGGGCGATTGGGCGATAAAATGATGTTCTAAGTAAGGTAACATTATACGGTCGGGCGGTTTTGGCTAATTTTCAATACCGCTTGCACTACATCATCCACGGTACGTACATTACGAAAATCTTCCGCTTGCAGTTTATGTCCGGTTTTGCGTTTAATGTGATCAATTAAATCAATTGCATCGATACTGTCGATTTCCAGCTCTTCATAAAGATTAGTTTCCGGCTTAATGCGCTCCGATTCAATTTCAAATAACGTATGCAAGGCATCGGCCAATAAATCGCGAATTTCTTGTTCAGTCATCTTACGCCTCGCCTTTTTGAGAACGAATGAAATCCGCTAAAGTGTTCACACTTTCAAAATAATGGCGGACTTGTTGCTGTTCGCCGTCTAATTGCAAACCGAAGGTTTTTTGCACAGCAAGACCTAACTCCAACGCATCCACCGAATCTAAACCCAAGCCATCGGCAGCAAATAGCGGCATGTCATTTTCGATATCCGCCGGGCTAATATCTTCCAATGCCAAGCTCTCAATAATGAGTTGTTTTAATTGTTGTTCAAGTTGCATGGTTAGTTATCCTTTTGTAAGGTCTGAGAATTAAAATAATCTTCTAAATATTTTGTTAGACGGCGGGAAGCCATCGGAATGGATTGTTTTTGCAGCCATTCTTGCGGATTGATATCTTCTCCGACAATCAATTCATAATGAATTTTTTGATTGGGAATTTTATACCAAGGATCACCTTTTTTGAGGCTTAATGGATACATTTTTATCACTACCGGCGTAATCACTTGTGCGCTGCGCAAACCAATAGAAATCGCCCCCCGATTTAATTTCACGACACTATCCCAACCGGTTCGAGTGCCTTCAGGAAAAAGCAATAAGGCTTGGCGTTGCAGCACCGCATCGGTTTGTTCCAACAGTTCTAAAGATTCGCTATTGGGTAAAAAACCGCAAGCTAAAATTTGATTACGCATTGTCGGATTTTTTAATAAATCCTTTTTCACGATACAGTTAAGACTCGGCGTTCGGCTTAAAATCAGCACCACATCAATTAATGAAGGATGATTGGCCACCACTAATTGGCCCGCTCTACCGAGTCGTTCAAAGCCCTGATACGACACCTGCAACACACCGGTCCAAGAAAGATAGCGCACAAAGAAAAACCAAATTTTACCGACCCAACGACGCACTTTTAGCTGTGTGGCATAGCTTGCGTTTTTAGTTTTTTGAGCATAAGGAAGTAAAACGAGCTGTAATAACACACCAACAATCGCCCACAAGAAAAATGCCAACGCGGTTGCCAAGAAACGACCAATTCGGTTTAGTTTTGGTGCCATTGCCAAGTACTTCCATTTGCATTTTTCACATTAAAATCAACCGCTTGCAAATACTGTTGTCTCACCCACTCCAAAGCGCTGTCCGGAGTGTATTTGCCTTGTCCGTTTTCGTTTAAGGTCAAAGTAAATTGCTCGCCTTTTTCAACCACAAGAGCAAGAGCATAGCCCCAAGGAGAACGATGCACCGGAACAGCGTTATACATTGAGGATAGCGGTGTTTCGGCGATAATAACCAACACCTGCTCAACGCCTTCATTAAGCTGTAAATACGCTTCCAATAAGGCAATTTCTAAATTACCGCCATTCGCCATTAACGACGTGGTTTCCGATTTCACTTGGCGTAATTCCGACCATTGGCCGACCAACGCATTATGCACGGAAAGACTAAAAGAGGTGGGAGAAACGTCACCTTCCCTCAAAAGCGAATGCCAAAGGGCAAAATTGCGCTCCATTTCACTGTTTGCCGATGCATAAACCACCGGAATATCCGGATTTTCGGTTACTAAATCCCAAGCTGCTTCAAAAAACAAACGCGCCGAATGACTCAAACGGCGACGTTTTAATGCCGGTAAAAAAGCTAATTTCGGTGTGAAATCTTCGAAGTTTTCCCGATTGGCCAGCCAATGAGCGTTACCTTTAAGCCAATCCGCTTCGCTTAATGATTTATCGCAAACAATTTTCCATTGTTTAATGGAAAAGGAAAACTGGCAAATCGGCATAATTAGTAGTTTTTAAATAATTGATTAACCATTAAGTCGGTTTGCCCCTGCAAACCGGTTTGTTTTGCACGCTCTTTTTCATCTCCTCGGCGTTTATAGCCAACAACGCCCACTTCCGATTTAGTTTTCGCGTTAATTACGCTGAATTTGGCTCTTGCAATGAGTTGGCGATTTCCTTTTGCATTGGCGATGAGGATATATTCACAATCTTTACCGTCATTTTTCATTGCTTCCGAGCTGATTCTTTTATTTGCCAAACTGGTTTTTAATGCTTCCACAAAATTGTCCGGAGCCGAACGGGTACTTGCTTTAATACAAAGATGGCGAATGTTTAATGCACGCTCAACGCTTTTTAAATTGTCCTCATCCACACCGGACGAACAGCCGGCCAGAACGCTTAACGCCAAACTGGATAAAAGTAGTTTTTTCACTCTGTTTTCCTTAAGTTACTTAGCAATTAAAATAGCCCGGATTCTACACTAATTTAAATTTACAGGGAACCGCTAAATAGCGCTCTTCGCTTTGCATAAATCTGATATACTCGCAAAGACTTTTTTGATTATTCCCGGAGGAAAAAATGAAACTTATCAGTAAACTCGGCATTATTTTGGCCGCCACTTTAATCGTAGCTTGCGCGCCAAGAGACACCGTACACTATTATTCCATTTCCGATGCGCTTAATTCTTCCGAAGCGAAAACGGCGCTTAATCCAAAAGTACAACTTTATTTCGGTAAAGCCGCGCCGGGGAAAGTCGTCGTACCGAATGCGGTGACTAACAAAAAAACCAATGCAGCGAATAAAACCGATGAAGCCTCTTGCCAATGGGCGTTTATCTCCGCGGTTAAACAATTACAAGAACGGGCAGAAAAAGAAGGCGCGACGAAAGTCGGCAATATTGTGAGTTTCTATAAAAAACGCGCTTATCAAAGTACTTCCCAGTACGAATGCCATGCAGGCAATTTAATGAGCGGTGTGGCATTAAAAGGTCAAATCGTAAAATAACCCAAAGCCGGCTGAAAAGCCGGTTTTGTTTATCTTAAAACAGCACCGCATTGGAACCGGCTCCAATGCGGTGCTATTTGGTAAGGTCAATTTTCAGTCTCGCGTAAATGCCGTTTCGGCACCTTCTAAATCATCGATTCTAAGGCCCAAAGTTCTCGCACGCTTTCGCGTCGGCGAATTAAGTACGCTTGCTCGCCGTCCACCAGCACTTCGGCGGTACGTGGGCGGGAATTGTAGTTTGATGACATACTGGCGCCGTACGCGCCGGCTGAGCGTTGTGCGATAAAATCGCCTTCGGCGATCGCCAATTCGCGCTGTTTCCCGAGGAAATCCGAGGTCTCGCACACCGGCCCCACCACGTCGTAAACCGCTTTCTCACGCACTAAAGTCCGATCGACTTCAATGATATTCATGTAAGCTTCATACAACGCGGGACGAATCATATCGTTCATGCCGGTATCGGTGATGGCAAAATTGCGGTTTTCGTTGCTTTTCAAATATTGCACTTTCGCCACCAAAATTCCGGCGTTAGCGGAAATCGCACGTCCCGGTTCAAGAATGATTTCAAGTTCTTGATAATTTTTGAGTTTTTCCAATAACGCCTTGGCATAATCGCTCGGATGCGGTGCTATTTCGGCATGGTAAGTCACGCCCAAGCCGCCGCCTAAATCCAAGTGTTGCAGTTTGATGCCGTCTTGTTTTAATTGTTCCATTAACAAAACAAGGCGATCCGTAGCGTCTAAGAACGGTTGCAATTCGGTGAGTTGCGAGCCGATGTGGCAATCCATCCCGGTAATTTTCACATTCGGCAAAGTCGCGGCGAATTGATACGCGGCGCGGGCCTCGTCCGCACTTATGCCGAATTTATTTTCCTTCAAACCGGTAGAAATATAAGGATGCGTATGCGCGTCCACATCCGGATTGACACGCAGGGAAATCGGCGCAATTTTGCCCATTTCGCCGGCAATTAAATTGATGTGTTTGAGTTCAGACAAGGATTCTACGTTAAAACAACGAATACCCACCTCCAATCCGCGCATAATTTCTTCGCGCGATTTCGCCACGCCGGAAAATACCACTTTCGACGGATCGCCACCGGCCGCCAATACACGTTCCAATTCGCCTTGCGACACAATATCAAAGCCCGAGCCGAGCTTAGCCATTACGCTCAATACGCCAATATTCGAGCAGGATTTCACCGCAAAGCAAATCAAATGCGGATGCTCGCCCAATGCGCTGTCGAACGCGTGCCAGTGGCGTTCCAACGTGGCGCGGGAATAAACGTAAAGCGGTGTGCCGAATTGTTCGGCGAGTTGTTGAACCGGGAGATTCTCGGCGTAAAGTCGGTCGTTTTTATATTGGAAGAAATCCATCTTGTGTTCCTTGTCGCAACCATGTTGACTTGCTTTCAGGACGAATACCTTCGCCCCGACAATTTATTTTACTTGCTGTTGTGCCGGCTCTTTTTCCGGAAAATACAACGGCCCTTTTACGCCGCAGCCGGAAACCAGCGCGCAAACCGCGCTTAATAAGAAAACAGATAGTAACTTTTTCATTTTTTCTCACTTGCTCATTGGTAAATCCGCCTTTCACAAGGGTGCGAAAGGCTTTATAATCTGCCGCATTCTATCAGATTTAAGCGGGAAAATTTTATGAATATCGCAGAATTTCACCAAAATATCGAACAAGTTTGGCAAAAAATCGAAGAAGATTTAGAGGAGCAAGGCGTCGACGCAGATTGCGAAACCCAAGGTTCTGTGTTCACCATTACATTCGACAACCGCACTCAAATCGTGCTCAACAAACAAGAGCCACTGCTTGAACTCTGGCTTGCCGGCAAACTCGGCGGTTTTCATTTTGCCTTTAAAAATGGCGATTGGCTCACCAATGACGGTAAACGCTTTTGGAACGTTCTGACGGAAACTTGTGCCGCCCACGGTGAGACCGTGCATTTTTAATATGACCGATTGTTCTTCGTCATCAACGCACTGCCCAAATAGCACCGCATTGGAGGTACTCCATTCGGCCTTCGGTTATCAATCTTTCCGCAAAGGGCAAGAGGAAGCGATTAACGCCGCGCTAAACGGGCAAGATGCGCTGGTGGTGATGGCGACAGGTAACGGTAAATCGCTCTGTTATCAAATTCCCGCCCTTTGTTTCGACGGACTGACGTTAGTCATTTCACCGCTGATTTCATTGATGAAAGATCAGGTGGATCAGTTGCAAGCCAACGGTATCGAGGCCGATTTTCTCAATTCCAGCCAAACCCTGCAACAGCAGCAACAGGTGCAAAATAAGCTAATTTCCGGCCAACTAAAATTGCTTTACGTGTCGCCGGAAAAAGTGATGACGAACGGCTTTTTTCAGCTGATTTCTTACACTAAAGTGAGTTTTATCGCCATTGACGAAGCGCATTGCATTTCTCAATGGGGACACGATTTTCGCCCGGAATATACCCAACTCGGCGGGCTAAAATCGAGCTTTCCCGACGCGCCGATCATGGCACTCACAGCAACCGCCGATTACGCCACGCGACAAGATATTCTCACTCACTTAAAGCTGCAAAATCCGCTCCAATACATCGGCAGTTTTGATCGCCCGAACATTCGTTACACGTTGGAAGAAAAATTCAAGCCAATGGAACAATTAACGCGTTTCGTGCTGGCGCAAAAAGGCAAAAGCGGCATCATATATTGCAACAGCCGTAGCAAAGTAGAACGCATTGCGGAAAGCTTGCGTAGCAAAGGCGTGCCTGCCGCAGCTTATCACGCGGGCATGGAAACGGCGCAACGCGAACGCGTACAGCAGGATTTTCAGCGTGATAACGTACAAGTGGTGGTGGCGACCATTGCGTTCGGCATGGGCATTAATAAATCCAACGTGCGTTTTGTGGCACATTTCGATTTGCCGCGCAGCATTGAATCCTACTATCAGGAAACCGGCCGCGCGGGGCGTGACGATTTGCCTGCTGAAGCGGTGCTGTTTTATGAGCCGGCGGATTATGCCTGGTTACAAAAAATGCTGTTGGAAAAACCGGAAACACCACAACGTCAAATTGAGCAGCACAAACTGGAAGCCATCGGTGAATTCGCCGAAAGTCAAACTTGTCGCCGTTTGGTGTTGTTGAATTATTTCGGTGAACATCGTCAAACTCCTTGCAATAACTGCGATATTTGCCTCGATCCGCCGAAAAAATACGATGGTTTGATGGATGCACAAAAAGTGATGTCAACCATTTATCGCGTGGGACAATGTTTCGGTGCGCAATATATCATCGGCGTGTTGCGCGGGATGCACAATCAAAAAATTATCGAACGCGGCCATGACAAACTCAGCGTGTACGGCATCGGCAAAGATAAAAGCAAGGAACATTGGCAATCGGTGATTCGTCAATTGATTCACTTAGGCTTTGTACAACAAGTTATCGGTGAATTTAATGCCACGTTGCGACTCACCGAAAGTGCGAAGCCTATCTTAAAAGGCGAAGTACCATTGGAATTGGCAATGCCGCGTATTTCTGCGATCACCAAAATTACCCATAGTCCGCAACGCAATGCGGTGCCAAATTACGACAAGGATTTATTCGCCCGTCTGCGCTTTCTGCGTAAACAAATCGCCGACAAAGAAAATATTCCGCCTTACATCGTGTTCAACGACGCGACCTTACAAGAAATGGCGCAATATATGCCGACCTCTAAAACTGAAATGTTGCAAATTAATGGCGTGGGCGCAATAAAGCTGGAGCGTTTCGCCCAACCGTTTATGGCATTAATTAATGAACATAAAATGCTTTTAATGAAAGCTCAGAACGAATAAAAAATCCCCTTGCGGGGATTTTTTCTTAAGCGTCAGTTTTTTTTGTCTTCTTTGTGCTTGCTTTTGCTGTTGCACTGGCCTTCGGCTTTACTTCGGCTTTAACGGCGGTTTTCGCTGTTGTCGCTTTCTTCGTGGCCGCTTTCTTCGCAGGCTCTTCTACGACTACCGTTTCTTTTTTGACCGTTTCTTTTTTGGCCGTTGCCTTTTTAGCGGTTTCTTTTTTAGCGGTTTCAGCTTTCTTCACGGTCTCCGCTTTCTTCACGGTTTTTGGTTTCTCTACAGTTTCTTTTTTCTCTGCAGTTTCTTTTTTCTCCGTGGTTTTCTTCGTCGTGGTTTTCTTCACCGCCGTTTTTTTCGTTGCCGCTTTTTTCTTCGGTTTTTCGGTCAAATATGCCATTTTCCATTCATTGAGTTTTTCCAACAAAACTTTACCCATCGGGCTTGGATCACCGGTGAATAAGGTTTGCAAGCCGTTATTTTCAATGATATGGCGACGTAACGCTAAACGCTCTGCGTGGTTTTCCGCTAAACGAATTGCACATTCCACGTATTCATCCGCATTTTGCGCAATCAACCATTCCGGTAAACCGAGACGTTTAAATAAGCCTTCATCGATATGTTCGTGCACTTCCGGCCCGGTTTTACACACACCGACTAAACCAAGCGTCACCATGTCAATAATACCGTTGGTGTTACCGAACGGGAACGGATTCACCATCATATCGCAGCCTTGTAATACACCAAGATATTCATTGTAAGGAAGGTGGGAGTGTGCAGTGGCATCATCACCTAAATAATTTTTAATGAAGCGTTCTACATAAGGATGAGTCAGACCGATGGATTGTCCTAACGCAAAATGGAAATGGACTTTTACTTTTGCGCGATCGCGAATTGCTTTCAGCGATTCCATGAAATAAGGATTGAGTTTCATGGTAGTGGAGGCGATACCAATATTCACCACTTCCGGATTTTCGCGTAATTTGTATTCCACATGTTGTGGCGCTAAAGCGGAAGGCACGTAAGGCAAGGCATCTTTTGGTAGGCGCAATAAAGTTTCGCTGAAACAGGCTTCGGAACCGACGTAATCGTCTTCCACAATCACGTATTCGATAAAATCGGAGTGAGTTGTCGCCGGGTGCCCCAATGCGACCACTTGAATCGGCGCAAGACGGGTATTGCTAGCAAAAATAGGTAATAAATCCATCCCGATACTCGGCATATAAAATACCGCCGCCTTATTTTCTTCACAAATCCCACGAATAAAATTCAAGCGCTCAAAAATATTCTCGCCTTTTAGTTCTCTAAACTCGTCAAAAACCTCGCGGCCGGCTTGATCCACCGCGTCGTTGCCGATTCCGATTAAATGAAAACGTTCACGTGCCGCAATCATCGATGTAGAGTGGGTACGATAAATAGAGTGGGAAGAATGGAAATGTTCAAGTAAAACGACCATGACCGGTTTGCCATTAATCTCACCGATTTCAGTGATTTCTCGGTCTTGGAATCCACCGGTTAAAATATGTCGGCGAATAACTTGATTTAACGCCTTTTTCACGAGATGTTTATTTTCCGCAATATCGTAACTACAATGCATGTACACATCGTGAGAAATCGCGCTCGGCAAATTATTGAGGTTTTCGATTTGCACAAGTTTTTCCGGGAACCATTGCAACAAGGTACCGCGTTTACTAAAAGCTTGCGTGGTCCCCACAAAACGCGGTGATTGCAAAGCAAACGCTAATGCCGCGCAAAAATCGCGATCTAAATTCCATAGCGCATCTAAATTTAAATTAATATTAGATTCCGGCAGATAAAGAATACAGAATTTAATTAATGCCTCTTTGCTGTCACTTAAACGAAAATCGGCGAAATTATAAGGGTCTTCGTTTTGGTTTAAGGTGGCGAGAATATGATCCGCATTAACGTAAGGTGAGGCGGCAAAAATAACGTTAATCCAACGTTGTAATGTGAGGAAATGTAATGCGCCGGATTGTGAAATCACAAGTTTAGGATCTTTAAACAGCTCCGTCATCGCGTGTGCCATACGGGTGGCAAAATACACCGTTCTGTCTTGCTCTAAGTATGCCGGTTGTAATTGTTCCGGAAAGGTAAATTCTATGCCGTTAACAGCACCAAAATTTGAATCGATCTTGCTTAAAATATCAAGCAATTCTAGGCAAGCGGCTTCATAATTTTTGTCCGCTACCGCTTTTTCAAAGCGTATTAAACTTGGCTGTTTTTGTTGTTCAGTCATAATTTTGTTTCCTTAAACTAAAATTAACAGGTTCCCCACAGATCATATTCGTCCGAATGGGTAATATTCACTTTAATTACATCGCCGACTTTCACGTCGATGCCGCTAAAATTTTCTACATAAACCAATCCGTCTACTTCCGGCGCATCGGCTTTCGAACGACCGATAATTCCTTGCTCGTCAATTTCATCCACTAAAACATCGAATGTTTTGCCCACTTTTAATTGTAAACGATTCGCTGAAATTTCTTGTTGTAATTGCATAAAACGGTGGAAACGTTCCTCTTTCACTTCTTCCGCTACTTGATTTTCCATCTCTGTCGCCGGTGCGCCCTCTACCGCGCTAAATTTAAAACAACCTACATGATCAAGCTGCGCTTCTTTTAAGAAATCCAATAGCATTTGAAAATCTTCTTCCGTTTCACCCGGGAAACCGACGATAAAAGTCGAACGTAAAGTCAAATCCGGACAAATCTCGCGCCATTTTTTAATCCGTTCCAACATACGCTCAATACTGCCCGGTCTTTTCATGGCTTTTAAGATTTTCGGACTGGCATGCTGCAACGGAATATCTAAATACGGCAGTAACGTACCGTCCGCCATTAACGGAATCAAATCATCGACATGCGGATAGGGATAAACATAATGCAAACGCACCCAAATACCAAGTTTACCGAGCTGTTTACACAGTGTCATCAAATCGCTTTTAATCGGCATTCCGTTCCAGAAAGACGTTTTCACACCGCCGTCTTGTTGTTTTAAATCCATTGAATAAGCCGAAGTATCTTGCGACACCACAAGTAATTCTTTCACGCCCGCGTCCGCCAAACGTTTGGCCTCATCCAACACCTGCGTAATGGAACGACTTTCCAAATCGCCCCGCATTGAAGGAATAATGCAGAAAGTACAACGATGATTGCAACCTTCAGAAATTTTCAAATAGGCATAATGTTTCGGGGTGAGTTTCACGCCTTGTTTCGGTACCAGGCTAGTGTAGGGACTGTGAAGCGGTTTCGGCACATGTTTATGCACCTGTTGCATCACTGCTTCGTAGCTGTGCGGGCCGCTGACCTCTAATACTTTGGGATGCACTTCTCGAATGCGGTCCTCTTTGGCACCCAAACAACCGGTGACAATCACGCGACCGTTTTCTTCCAACGCCTCGCCGATGGCTTCGAGAGATTCCTGCACCGCGCTATCGATAAAACCGCAAGTGTTAACGATGACCAAATCCACGTTTTCATAGCTCGGTACGATGTGGTAACCGTCACTGCGCAATTCGGTCAAAATACGTTCGGAGTCCACCAGATTTTTCGGACAACCCAGACTGACGAAACCGATACTCGGCGCTGAAATTTGCATAAATTATCTCTATATTTCCTCATTTTTCGGGTTGCAGATTGTACTCAATTTAAACAAAAAAGGCGATAAGTTAAAACCAAAAACATTGTAAATAAAGAATTTGCTATATTTTGCCAAATGAAGTCGTTAGAATTCGGTAACCTGTTTATCCGTTGCTTAATATTATTATGGAAAATTCATCTCTTCTATTGGCCCCGCTTTTGGGGTCATATCATTTAATGGTGCTCGGTAAAATGTTTTTAGCCTTTTTGTTGGGCAGTATTATCGGTTTGGAACGCGAGCTTAAACACAAACCCGTCGGCATTAAAACTTGCGCCATTATCGCAATTACTACATGCACGCTAACCATCGTTTCCATTCAGGCCGCGGAACATTACGCGCAAGTGTCGGAAAATATTCGTACCGACCCAATGCGCCTTGCCGCTCAAGTAATTAGCGGTATCGGTTTCTTAGGCGCGGGCGTCATTTTGCATAAAAAGAACGATGCTATTTCCGGTTTAACCACCGCCGCGATTATTTGGGCAGCCGCCGGTATCGGTATTGCTACCGGCGCGGGTTTTATTTTTGACGCATTAATTGCCACCGCGATGATTTTAATCGCTATTCGTTTCAGCCCACTGATTCAGCGCCTTGTGCGCCACAAAGGACGCAAAAAGAAAAACAAAATTATCATTCATCTCGGTTCATCGGCGGCCATCGCGGCAGTGACGAACTTATTGATACAAAATGACTACCGCATTGAAAACCTTTCGGTGAAAGATTTAGCCAATGGCGAAGTACGCGTACAAGTGCGTTGTCTCGCCATCGAGCAATCTATGTTGAAGGATGTTTATACGCTGTTGAAAACCGAACCGGAAGTGTTAAGCGTAGAATTATTTGAAAATTAATATGGCGTCAAATACATCATCGACACTTAATTTGAACATGCCAAATAGCACCGCATTGAAATCGCATAAAAACAAATTATCTTGCTCGGAACGGAAAAAACTTGATTTTGAATGGACTATCTTGTAATTAATAGCCCTTCAAACACAACATTAACTAAGGAAAAATTATGAAAAAAGTCGGTTTTATTGGATGGCGCGGAATGGTTGGTTCCGTATTAATGGATCGCATGGTGCAGGAAAATGATTTCGCAAATTTAAATCCTGTTTTCTTTACTACCTCTCAAGCCGGTCAACCTGCGCCGGTTTTCGGCGGCAAAGCGGCGGGCGAATTAAAAAACGCCTTCGACATCGAAGAACTGAAAAAATTAGACATTATCGTCACCTGTCAAGGCGGTGATTATACCAATGAGGTCTATCCGAAACTCAAAGCCAGCGGCTGGGACGGTTATTGGGTGGATGCAGCCTCCGCCTTGCGTATGAAAGACGACGCCATCATCGTGCTCGACCCGGTAAATCAACATGTCATTACCGACGGCTTAAAAAACGGCATTAAAACTTTTGTGGGTGGCAACTGCACGGTGAGTTTAATGTTAATGGCAATCGGCGGTTTATTTGAAAAAGATTTAGTCGAATGGATTTCTGTCGCTACTTACCAAGCGGCCTCCGGCGCCGGTGCCAAAAATATGCGCGAACTTTTAGTACAAATGGGATTATTGGAACAATCCGTTAGTGAAGAGTTAGCCAATCCGGCCTCGTCTATTTTAGATATCGAACGCAAAGTCACCGCGCAAATGCGTGCCGATAATTTCCCGACCTCGAATTTTGGCACCGCATTGGGCGGCAGCCTGATTCCTTGGATTGACAAACTGCTGCCAGAAACCGGACAAACTAAAGAAGAATGGAAAGGCTACGCGGAAACTAACAAAATTCTCGGTTTAAACGATAAACCGATTCCGGTAGACGGTTTATGCGTGCGCATCGGCGCATTACGTTGCCACAGCCAAGCGTTCACGATTAAATTGAAAAAAGACTTGCCGTTGGCTGAAATCGAACAAATCATCGCGGCCCATAATCCATGGGTAAAAGTGATTCCGAACGATAAAGAAGCCACGCTCCGCGAACTCACGCCGGCGAAAGTCACCGGCACCTTAAGCGTGCCGGTTGGCCGTTTACGCAAATTGGCGATGGGGCCGGAATATTTAGCCGCCTTCACGGTGGGCGACCAATTATTATGGGGCGCTGCCGAACCGGTGCGTCGTATTTTGCGACAATTAGTTGCATAATTTTGATTCACATAATAACGGGCGTATTTAATACGCCCTTTTGCATTATTAAACCTTATGATTCGAGAACCCCACTTCACCGAGTTCGCCCTCAAAGAACTGTTGCCTTTCTTCGCGCAATTTCCCACCCAATATCTGGTGGGCAAAAATGATGTCAATATCACTTATCGCCATTTAACGCATAACGAAAGTGCGCTCAGAAAATTAATGATTTTAGTCAACGGACGCGCGGAGAATATGCTGAAATGGTCAGAACTCGCCTATGATTTTTATCATCAAGGCTACGACGTGTTACTTTTCGATCATCGCGGGCAAGGCTATTCCGACAGATTGTTAAAAGAGAGCGAAAAAGGACATTTGGACGAGTTCCATTTTTATGTCGATGACATGGCAAAAATTGTCGAAAAAACAACTGCGCTTTTCAACTACCAAATTCAACATCTGCTTGCCCATTCTCTCGGTTCGTTAATTGCCACTTATTATTTGGCAAACTGTGCTCACCGCATACAAAAAGCTGTCCTGTCTTCGCCCTGTTTCGGCCTGCCACTAAAACATCCGCTGCGTGACGAATTTATTATTGCGCTGATGAATTTGTTTGGCCAAGGTGAGCGTTATGTATTCGGCAAGGGTGCTTATAAACCGGCTCACCTTGAACACAATGAACTGAGTTTTTGTGAAACTCGGATGAAATGGATGAATCGGGTAAATCGCAAACACGCTGAACTTCATTTGGGCGGCCCGACTTTCCGTTGGGTCCATTTGTGCCTCAACGCCGTCAAGCGCTTACCGAACATTATTCCGCGAGTGGAAATTCCGGTGCTGATTTTGCAATCGGAAAAGGAAAAAATCGTCGATAACAAAAAGCTGGGAGAATTGGCCGCGCGCTTTCCTAACGCCCGTTGTGAAACGGTGCAAAATGCTAAGCATGAGATTTTATTCGAACGCGACGAAATTCGCGCCAAAGTGATGGATAAGTTACGCGCGTTTTATTGCTCATGCTGAGCTGGCACGCCGTACCGCGCGGGTTCAATGCGGTGCTAAATCAGCGATCCACTTCAGCTTATCTATTTTTAGTTATATCAGCACGCATTAGTTTGAATTTAAGTCAAATCTGATTAAATTCCCCTTTCAATAAATCAAAGGCTGATTTTGACATATCGTCAACATCAGCCTTTTTGATGAATAAATGCGGTCGGTTTTCAACATGTTTTTCTGCATTGAAAAACGCCTCAAAAATCTACCGTACTTTTTTGTTTCTGCCAACCGTTAAAAAGTATCACATTGTGCCGGATTGCCGCTGGTTAGTCCCACTTTAAACCATTGCAAACGCTGGGCTGAGGTGCCATGGGTGAAACTATCGGGAACCACATAACCTTGACTGCGTTTTTGCAGACGATCATCGCCTACGGATTCCGCTGCGTTAAACGCTTTTTCAATATCACCACGTTCAAATAAACCGCTTTTTACCGCTTGTGATGCCCACACGCCGGCATAGCAATCCGCCTGAAGTTCCAATTTTACGGAAAGTTGATTCGCTTCTGCGCGGGATGAGCGACTTTGCAGACGATGCACTTGTGTCAACGTGCCTAATAAATTCTGTACATGATGCCCCACTTCATGGGCAATCACATAAGCAAACGCAGATTCGCCGGCTGCACCCAGTTTATTTTTCATGTCGTTATAAAACGATAAATCCAAATAGACCCGTTGATCATTCGGGCAATAAAATGGTCCCATGGCAGATTGCCCCGTGCCACACGCCGTTGGGGTTACGCCGTTGTAGATAACCATTCGAGGTTCTACATATTGTCGGTTATTTTTGGAAAAGTATGTGGACCACACTTCCTCGGTGTCGCCTAGCACCACTTTAGAGAGTTTAAATAATTGGTCTTCTTGCTGGGATTGCAAAGGTGAGCTTTGCGTAGTGCCCACCTCCATCTCACCGACCAAGCCTGATAAATCCACGCCATAATAAGCGCCGACCAAAATAATGATCAGCCCCAAAACACCGGTCGGTTTTCCGCCACCGAAACCACCGCCCGATGAGCGTCTATCTTCCACATTTGAACTTTCTCTACGACCTTGCCAACGCATAATTTTTCCTATCTTCAAATTAAATTCGCGTTATTCTAATCTAGAACCCTTTTTTCCGCCTAACATTTTATTCCTAGACTTATATAGCTGAATTGGTTATGTTGTGGCTCCCTGAATAAATCAATAAGGAGATGAAAATGGGATTATTTGATTTTGTCGGCGATATCGGCAAAAAAATTTTTAACAAAGAAGAAGAGGCTTCCGCCGCAGTAACCCAACACATTAACGAAGACAACCCGGGTGTTGCGGATGTGGCGGTAAAAGTCGAAAATGGTGTGGCTAAAATTTCTGGCCTGGCCAGCTCTGCCAGCGCTTTAGAAAAAGCGGTATTAATGGCGGGTAACATCATCGGTATCAGCAACGTCAATATTGATGAGGTGACAGTAAAAAACGGTGAAAACCTTGCCGGCGATGATGAATTTTATGTTATCCAAAAAGGCGATACGCTTTGGAAAATTGCCGAAAAACATTACGGTGACGGCAACAAATACACGGCGATCGTAACGGCGAATAAAGAAGTAATTAAAGACGCAGATAAAATCTTTCCGGGGCAAAAAATTCGTTTACCAAAAAACTTATAGTTTTATTTAAAAACGTTTCGATAAAAAACCGCACTTTAACATTTAAATTATAAACGTCATCTGCACGTGAATAAGTCAACCCCATAAACGACTTATTCACGTGCAGATTTTTTATGGAAAACATTATTCAATCGAATTTTAAATACTCCCCCAAAAAAGGAGCTATCCAGGGGGAGGCATAAATGATTACTTTCTTACTTTATTTAAAATTATCAATGCGGTGCTATTTTGACCTTCCGCCACTGCTTGATTGTTCCCCCACGATAGCGCGCGTCTCCAGACCACAGCTATTCGAAACCTTAACTTGGAGCCCCAAGACGGTTAACACCGCTTGGGTCTCCGACACAAATTAAAACAATCTCTTTAATTAAAAGACTCTCAATTTCTATCGCTAATTTTAATTTAGCCATCTTATAACCGGATAAACCGTTTTCTTTCTTAAATAGCCTTGGCTTCCTAACGCGTGCACAAATCTCAAACTTACCTGAATGAGATCTTCACTATTTTTATTAATAAATCTAGTTCATCACTCTCCTTCTAAAAAAGTAAATTAAAAAAAGAAAAAAACACCCGTTGAATACTTGATTGCAAACTTAATTAATTCATATAGTTCCTTGAAAAATACATTTTTATCTAAGTACTTCAGTACAATTTCTAGTAATAATTCAAGTTCTTCCTTTTTATCTATATATTCATCCTCATAATCATCTATATTTTTATTTATGACGGAATTTACCTCATTAAAGAAACCCAATTTCCAGATCTCATTATATAATTCATTGGTTAAATTAATTTCTATTAAATCACCATCAATTGACAAATCATAGTCAAGTCTTTTCATTGCCTCTACAGATACAGGGACACTGATAACTTTCATTATTACTCCTTAATTTTAAAATGTGTTACTTGATTATACTCTGCTTTAGTACGACCTTGCTTTTTCCCATTTTCCAAAGTTTTATTATTTGGCACATGTCCGTTCAAATCTAAATAATTTCTTTTACCTGAAATACTAGGATCAAATATACGAAAGTATTTTCCATTAACATCTTCTACAACTTGGACTTTTGTTATTGGATTTTCATATATTCTTTTCCCTTTATCCGTCGTTGTGATAATCGGATTTTTTCCTGCAAACTTTTCTATAGACTCACTTAAACTAGCCTCTGCCCAATTTTTAGAATAAAGGTTTGCTCTATACTCCCCACCAGAAATCCTAACACTCTGATTCTCATACCCCTTGGTATCCCCAACAACCGGCAATGCCTCATTCGCATTAGCCCCCTTAGGTAACTTAGCTCCTGCATAATTCAATGCCGTTCCTGCTCTTACCGCTCCGACCAATTCTGCAAAGGCTTTATAGGTATAAACTTTATTTAAGAAACTTTTCGCCTCGGCTAAAGACATATTATTTTCTTTTGCCAGATTAATCGCTATCTTCTCAAACTCGACCGAATTCGCATCTTTACCTTTGAGAATAGCTTCTACATTTTGATAATCCTGAGGGTAAAGCTCTTTAAATTTAAGGTTATAACTTAAATTTTGTTCATAACCGAATCTGGCATAATCCGCTTCATTTACCAAAGACTGGCATGCCTGACTACTTACACCGTTGGAACAGGCACTTATAATCGCACGGTCTCTTTCCGAATCCAGTTTTTCAAGATAGGAAAGTCTTGCTTTTTCTTCTTCGGTAGCTTGATTATTTTTAAATTTTCGCGCTAAAACCGCTTTTTCTTCCGCTTCCTGTCTGAAAAGATAGTTATACTCCACCGCATTATTCGCCACAGTCGCCCCAATGGAGGATTCGCTCAATATCTTAACCGCATCAGCATCTTGTCCCGCTGCCGCTAAACCACCGGCCACACCCGCCAAGGCTTTTGCCATTTCTTTAATTTGACTACGTTCGGTTTCGGTCAGGTCTTTTGCCTCTTTGCCGTAAAGATGTTCGGTGAGGTATCTCGCGCCAAGTTCACCGGCTGCCGTGGAGATAGCCCCCGTTTGTGCGTTGCCGTCCGTCAGTTCGGCTTCTACCGCGCCCCATAAAATATGGGTTGGTATGTTGAGTGCAGGATAATCTTCTGTGGCTTTTTTAATAAGCTGATTCACATAAGGTGAAGCCGCTGCGGTAGCTACACTTTGTGTTCTGCCGCCACTAAGTGCAATTAGGCCCGCATTAGTGATGGCGTCAATGGCCCGTTTAGTACTGCCGCCCGTTCCCCAATTTTTGACTTGAGTTTCGGCTTGGATAAGTTCATCTTTGAGCTTATTAATCGCTTGTTGATTACCCTGTGATTCGGCTGTTGCCAAGTGTGATTTTAAACGTCTAACCTCCTGTTCTGCCGCTTCCCGTTGGTTGGAGATGTAAGTCTCCACCGCACTTTTCACATGTCCCACGGCAGTAGCAATTTGTTGCTGCTCTTGGATTTGCGCTTTCACATCCTTCGTCTGTGCCACTTGATTGTTAGCTTGGGCAAGGTCTGTATTGATGCCTAACTCTTTTGCTGTCGTTTGAGTAGGATTCTTATCTTTATTCAAGATGACCGTCCCTTCCGTCAACGTCGCTTTCGTGGTTGAGCTGTCGCTGCTTTGTTGCAACATCGGCAAGCCCGAGCTTAAACCACCACTGCGTTGGCTTGGAATAAAGGTGCTATTTGGGCTGTGCGGTTTGACTTTTTCTCCCGTTTCGTTATCCACCCATTTTTCTTTCGATTCTTTGATGCTGCCGCTAATACTTGCGCTAGCCGCTTTACTGCTTGATTCATTTTGAATGTCTTCAAAGGTCAGTGTGTTGGTTTGGAGAAGGCTGTTTTGCGCATTGGTGCTTGCAATGGCGCCACCTTTTAAGTGAACGCTATCCGCATTGATATGATATCCCCCGTCTTCAGCAAAAATCCCTGCTTGTTCCTTCACTTGTTTTCTCGAGGTTTTGCCGCTTGAGGCGTTGCCGTAACCGCTTGCGCTCCAGTTGTTGCCAAAACCGAATTCCACTTCTAAGCCGCCTCCGCTTGATTTGGTTTTAAAGTGTTCTTCGTCTTGAAGGCTTTCAATGTTGAGCTTGCCGCCTACGTTAGTCGTGATGGTATTGCCTTTGATTTGGCTGCCTATCAGGTTGGTGTTGCCTTGGCCGGTTAAGCTTACGGTATCGGCATCCAAGTGGCTTGCTTGGTAGGTTTTACTTTTGCCGTCTTCTTTGCCCGAGCTTGCGCCCACTCTTGCATACACGCCTACGCCGGTTTGTGCGCCGAGTGTGGCGGCAACCCCTACTTCAACGCCGACACTTTGATTGCGGGCTTTAAATTGGGTGCGGCTTTCACCCGCCAGGATATTCAGTTCGTGGCCGGTCAGGCTGATTTGACTGCCTTCAATGCGGTGCCCGTGGGCATCTCTGCTTGTTAGGTCGGTGTGCGTGAGGTTGATGTCGCCGAGTTTTTGTTCGCCTTTTTCATTTGTCTTTTGGGCGTCATCACCTCGTGCAATGAGGGCAATATCTTTGGCGTTAATGCGATTACCCACGCTGATATCGGCCAGTCCCGCTTGACTTTGGCGACTGTGCGCTACGCCGCTGCCCGATTCCACGCGCAGCAAATACGTGCTGTCTTTCGGGTTACCTTTTAGGTTGCGGCTCACCAAGTCATAAACGTTATAACCTTGTGCCGCAATGCTCATGGCATTGGCTGCATTCAAGCGGTCGGACGCTTTTTTGTTTTTTACCGCACTTTCGATGGTGTTGAGTAAATCGATTATCGGCGATTTCACGCGGGCGAACTGGCCGATTTTTAAATCGCTTTCGCTTTGACTGTCGGCTTGATGATTGAATGCGTTATTCATGGTGATATTTTGTGCGTTGATGTTAACGCGGTCTTTCGCCAATACATCACTTGCCGTTTGTCGGTAATTTTTGCCCGCGTAAACTTCAACGCTGTCATTAAGGCTCGTCAATTGGCTACCTTGGTGGACAACACGTTCACCGCTTTGATTCATGCGCGTGCGGTTGTAACCAAAGAAGCGTTCGGTATCCGATATCACCGCTTCGCCGATAGCATGGCCTTTGCGCGCCTGACGGCTGTCGTCACGGGTTTCGGCGGTCAATAACGTAATGTTGCCTTCGTTGGCTTGTAGGCGATTGTGACCTTGCGCCACCAATGCGGTGCCCTTCAAGATAATGTCTCCCTGTTCGGCAATGGTGGTGCTGTTACCACCAATGGAAAGGCTGCCGCCCGTTTCTTGCGTCATCGCCGTGTTGCCGTTTTCATGTTGCAGATGTACGCCGGCCACATATTTATTTAAACCGTCCGCGCTAAAGCCTTTTTGACGGCTGTTTGCCTGCTGTCCTTGGGTGTGGGTAGCGGTACCAAACTCGACATTGTTTTTAGCGATAAACTGCGCATCGCCTTCCGCTGAAATTCGACCGCCTTGGCTGAGTATATTACCTTCACGCGCCTGCATGGAAAGCTTTCCGCCGGCGTCCAATTCGCTGATTTTGGCTTCGTCTTTTTGCGTGAACTTGTGCGATTGATATTGATTGTGACGCAAATAAGGTTGCAAACCGCGCGCCGTAGATTCCGCCGCATCGCTTACCGCCTCCTGTGCCGTCAGGCCTTTGCCGACCAGCGTATTGGCGCTGCCTTGCGCTTCTTTTTGGCGATAATTTTCTTTCGCCCGACTTTCCGGCCCATATACAAAACCTAGCCCCAAACCGCTTGCCTTTTGTTTGCGGTGAATTTCGTCGTCATGCCGTTCGAGCACCGCATTGAACGACACATTTTTAGCCGAAAGCATCATATCGCCGCCTGAAGCCAAGCGCGAAGCGTTCACCTTGATGTCTTTTCGGGCGTTCAAGGTTAAATCGCCCTGTTCAGTGGCAAGTTGACTGCCGATAACGGTTTCATCATAACCTTTGGCATCAAAATCAGATTTACTGCGTTGATAGCCGATTTGCGCAACACCGCCGGAAAAAGCGCGGCTCAAGCCGGATTTTTTATGTTTTTCCCAATTTACGCTTGCATGACGGTTCATCAGCGTATCAACATTGATTTCGCCGCCGGCCGTTGCAACCAGGTTTTCCGTCGCTTTTGCTTGTGTGCCTTGTAAGCGAATCTCATGTTTGGCACTTAATTCGATATTTTTACCTTGAAGTCGGGTGGCTTCATGGGCACTGAGTTTGTCATAAGTGTAGCGTTCGGAAGAATGGGAGGAGAGGAATCCGCGGCTTTTGGTTTTAGCGTATTGTTCAAGAGTTGCCGTTTTGTTCGCCGCGCCGAGCACCGCATCGTTTTCCGCAATCAGTGTGAGACGTTGTGCCGCCTCAAGCTCTCCGCCATCCGTATGGATGTTTTTAGCTTGTAATTGCACATCACCGCGTCCTTTCACGGAAGAGGTCACCACATCCTGCAAATTCGCATTACGATAACTATTGGACTGACCTAATTTTTCATCATAACCCACAGAAAGCGCAGTCAGATTCAAGCCATTTTTGGCATCCAGTAAGGTTAATCCTTTGCCCTCATTAAGCACTTGGGCACCATCTAGCGTAATGTTGTCGGCACTGACGCTTAATACGCCGTTTTCGCCTCTGACGTATAACAAGGCATTGCGGTCGAGATTGGTTTCCGTGCGGCTAAGGCCGTGTGCTTTAATTTCATTGGTTTGCGCGGTTGAACGATGAATGAAATCGCCTATTGCGCGCAGCAGCATGGCACGATCGGCTTCTAATGTACCGCCGATATTTTCAAGCTGCCCCGCTGCCGTAACATTTAATACTCCACCGCTCAATTTGCCGCTATTTTTGAGGTTTTCCGTATTGATGTCGGCGAAATCTTTGCCGGCGATTGTGCCTTGATTGATAAATTCAGAGCCTTTTACATAGAGTTTCTCCGCTGAAATCAAGGTGCCATTGCCGTCTAAATCGCCTTTTTTCACCACAGCATAAACACGAGGAACTAACGCTTCCACTTGTTTGCCGCTTGGCAACGTCACCGTTTGTTTTTCCAGCCAGACAATATCGGAAGTCAATTGCGCCGTTTGCGCCGGTGTTAAACTAATGCCGACGATGAGATTAAATTTCTGTGCAAAGGTTACACCCGCATCCATTAAGGCTTTGTACTGTTCCTCAAAAGTGCGGTTATTGCCACTGAAATGGCGACCTGTTAAGCGGTTCATTTGTTCACGCACCAAGCGTTGTTCATAATAGCCATCACCTAAGCGTTTCAGCATATTTTGCGGATCGCTGCGCAATTGATTGAACATATAATCAGAACTTAACCAACGATTTTTATTGGTAAAGGCCGGATCGGTTTCGATAATCGGTCGGCCTGTCGCGGTCGGATTAATTCGATACAGGCTTTGTGTCGGCAAACGGCTATCCGGTTGAATCGTGCGAATTTCCAAACGATCATCCCACCGACTGTCGATTTGTTGTAAACCTGCCGGTTTGTCCGCATATCGTACTTTCATCGGCGTTAAGTCGGTTAGTTCGACGCCGTTATGTTGTTTTATTTTGTGCTCGGATTGATCTGTATAAAAAGGATTCGCCGTTTGTTTATTCGCTTGCGTCAATGCGGTGAAAAGATTCATATCAAAAGATTTGTTTTCTTCGCGACGTTTAACGACATCGTTGTAATTATCACCGTACCAACGCCAGCCTTTGAGTTTGCCGCGCCATCTCGGGTGCACCCATTTCGCCGTGCCATACAATTGACGGGATTCAATGCCTTTTTCATCCAAATTGTTGAGCTCGCCGTTTGCCTTATGAAGCAGTCCGCCGGCAATCAGGGTACTTTTATCGTTTTCAAGATAGCTATCGCCCAATTCAATATCGCCGCCTGCGAGAATCTGTCCGGGTAAGGATTGGACCACGGTTGTTTTAATGACTTTTTCTTCTTTTACCTGCATCGTCCAGCGATCCCGATAATGGTCGGGCAACTTGCCATTACTTGCTTGAATGCGCTGATTAAGTTGATTAAACGCCTCGGCGTTTTTGTCCGCCCAATCCGTATAATCTTTTAACGCTTCATTGTAGCGCGCGATATCTTGCCGATAAGCCACCATTTCCGCCGTGTATTTTGCCATCGCTTCGTCATATTGCGCTTTACGGGCGGGATTTCTCGCCTGTCGTTTGCTTAATGCCTTTGGCTTTGTTGGCTCGGCGCGAATACTCGGTAGGTTTTCAACCTTTGGCGCATCTTTCGGCACATCAACACCGAAACGTTGCCAAATGCCGTAATTGCCGTCATAAACCGTGGATGGTTTGACATAACAAAGCGATGGATCGGACTTAGCACACGCGTTTTGGTTAGCCGGCGGAATATAACCGGCATCAAGTTCGTCATCGGACAGCTTGCGTTCGAGATGAGTGTTCCAAACGAGATCGTAAACCCCGGCTTTATTTTTCCCCGGCGTACGACGTTGATCAAAGCGATCCATTTTCACTTTGCCACCCGCATTAAAATTCGTGCCGTTGACGCCGACCATCACATATTCGACTTCATTTTTATTGCCTTCGTCAGGGTACTCCGCCAATGCGGTGCTGAAATGCGTATTCGTATTAAAGGTTTGTTTAACGTGATTAAGCCCGATGCGGTCTTCCGCTTCGATGATAGCGCTTTGATTGCGAAGTACGCCCGCCTCGCCTTCGGCTTGATCTTCGGCATTTAAATGCTCACCAAATTCAATTTGACCGCCACTGTAAATGGTGGTACCACCTTTTTTGTCCGCTTCGTAAATTGCCGTGTCATTAATGATCGCTTTGCCGGCAAGCACAACTTTTTGACGACCGGCAATGGTCGCCGAATTCACTTTCCCATTCGCATCACGTTCATCACGGTTTTCAATTTTGTCGGCTTGAAGGGCAACATGATCGCCATAAATACGTCCGCTTCCCAAGTTATCAAGGTGAGCGGCTTTAATCACGGTTTTACTGTTGTCTTCATCAGAAAACGAATTGATTAAACCGCGGTTCGTGACGTTACCCACTGCCGTTACACGGGTTTCGCCGCTGCTTAACCGCCCATTTTCTTGGTTATCCACATTTTGCGCATTAATGGTCAACTGCTCAGCAGCGGAAAGTTTATGATTATTTCGTACGTTACCTGCAGTATTCAGCGTAAATTCGGTCGCGGCATTAATATCGCGCTTGGTATTAAAATCATGCTGTAGCGTCAAACGCAGTTTATCGGCTTCTAAATGACCGTCTTCGCTAATCGAATGCGCATGCATCGCTAAAATATTGCCGGACTGCAAACGTCCGTCATCGTTATTAATCACAAGATTTTCGCCATTAATTTCCGCATTTCCCCAAGTTAAGACTTCACCTTTTTGATTGTTGAAGGCTTGTGCTACATTTAGTCGCCCTTCATTTTGCACATAAATTCCCCCCTCGGTATTGTTCACTACTTGCGCATTTAACTTGAGGTTGTTGGCTGAAATTCCCTGCGTAATGACGTTCCCGGCGGAATTTTTTGTGTCTTCGTTATTAATATTCTGCGTATGGATCGTTACATTGCCCGCCTGAATAAAAGAGCCGGATTCTCCGACTTTATTATTCAAAATAGTCGGCATCGATAAATTCAATATTTCGGCAACCTGAACAACCCCACCGCGATTATCAAACTGTTCAGATTGAATAGACAGCTTACCAAGGCTGATAATTTTGCCGCCATCTCGGTTATTTATTTCATTATTTACCTGAATTCGTCCGCCCTCATCGCCATAAATCAATCCATTTTCATTGTTAAGCGATCGAGCGCTAATGTCGGTATTTGTCGTACCTTTAATCATGCCTTGCGCATTATTTAAATCAGCAGTTACGTGCAGAACAAGGCCTGCCGAGGACAGCAGTAATCCTTGCTGGCGATTATCCAGAGAGTCAACCTGAATGCGACTCGTCACGCCATTGATACGCCCTTCACGATTATCAATTTGTTGCTGAACCCCAATTTGCTGATTGCCTTGAGCGGAAATTGCCCCACGTCGATTCTCTAATTGCGTCACATCAATTTGTTGATGAGCGCCGGAAAGCATTTTTCCTTCCGAATTGAACAGATTTACCGCGTGAATTTGTTGTCCGCCCAAACTGACGAGTTGACCTTGTCGATTATTAATCTCTTGAGCATTAACCGATAAACGCCCTTGGGTCGCGATATTAGCCGCTTGATTGTCGATGCGGTCGGCTTGAAGCCTAAGCTCATTTGTACCGCGTTGTACCCAAGTTCCGCCTTGGTTATTTAAATTTTGCTGATTTGTGGCAATGGCATTCGCATTAAGTTGGCTTGCCTTTGTGGAAAGCGTGTTCGGTGTAGCTAAATCCAGTTTATCGGTCGCATAAATATGGGCGTGATTAAGGTTTAAATTCGCTTGTTTTGAATTGACGGCAATATCGTGCCCAACGCTTTGGCTGTGGTCGAGCTTGATTTCGTCGGCTTCAACTTTGATTTTTCCCGAGGCAATGTGTCGACCTTGTGAAATGACTTTTTCCTCGGCATTTAATCTAATGTCGCTGCCATGCGGATGGGTGGCGTCAAGCGTGCGAACGATTTGACCGTTTTGTTCAACGGAATTGACACCGGCGGCAATACGCGCATTTTTTGAAGCGGAAATGGCTTTCGCTTGATATTCAATGTTGCCTTTCGCTGCCGTTTCGCCGCTTTGCTTTATTTGCGCTTTGGTTTGAATTGCCACGCCGGCGTGTTGAGCGATAAGCGAGCCGTGCTGTTCAACATTACTTTGGGAAGCTAATTGAATCTTGCCATGTTTAGTTTCAATTTTACCGCTATTTTGAATATCGCCTTTGGCCTGAAGGTGGGCTTGTTGGGTTGCGCTGAGGGTGCCTTCGTTGACAATTCGCCCTTGGCTGTCAATTTGTACATTGCCCGCCGAGGCGCCGATGTGGCCGGCATTGCGTACGCCTAAACCCGCGCCGTTATCCACCAGCGTGATTTTCTCGGCGTACATACCGCCGAGACGGCTGACGTCCACGGTGTAAACCGGGTTTTCGGTGTCCTCTGCGTTCAATGCGGTGCTATTTTGAGAGTTCAATGCGGTGCTATTTGGGGCGTTCGCGTGGTCGCCAACGTATACGACACTTTGATTATTCTTGTCGACTTTGTTTTTTCCGGTGGTGACTTTAATGCCTTTGTTCGCCCACAGGCCGCCGTCGAGTTGCGCCCGTTCGGCGATGATGTCGGTGTAATCGGCTTGGCGGTTGTCCAGCCCGTTGCCGCCGACGCTGAGCTTGCCGCCTTTGACTTCAAAGCCTTTTAATTCGCCGTTTTCCATTTGTGCGTGGCCTGTCGTCATTGTTGCTCTGCCGGCATTGATGATGCCACAGCCGTCGCACGCAATGCCGTTCGGGTTGGCAATCACCACATCGGCTTTTCGCCCCGCCACTTCCACGTAGCCTTTTAAGCGACTCGGATTTGCCGAATTGACTTCGTTTAAAATCACTTTCGCTTCGCCACGCGCCAAATTCGGGTTGCCCTGCACCCAGCCGGCCATTTGTGTTTGTGCGGTGTTGCGCGCATTGTTTAAAATCGCGCCTTTTTCGGCGACGTCAAATTGAGCATATTGATTACGCGACACGCCCGCCGCGCTCGGCGTTTGGATGTTCACTTGCGGCAAGCCGTTGGCAGTTTGCAAAATCGTTGCTTGTTGATTACTTGGTGCGGATTTATCGGCGCGAATGGCCATTTCCGCCGCACCGTTTGGCACCGCATTGGCGGTCGGATTCGGCGTCGCCAAGGCGCTCTCGGAAAAACTTACCCAGCCCAAAGCCAACATCAGACCGAAACAAAGCGGCTTTAAAGACAGCCTCAATGCGGTGCCATTTTGGAACTTCAATGCGGTGCTATTTTGACCTTCCGCCACCGTTTGATTGTTTTCATCCGCCGCTTTGCCTTGCGCTTTTGCCAATTCGGACACGACCACCGGTTGATTTAACACGCGGCTGAAAATGACTTTGTAGTGATGTTTGTTCATTATTTTTTTCCTTTATTTCTTTCTTTATTTCTTTATTTCTTCTTTTTCAGGTGGAACCTTAGCGCATAGAGCATGCTTTTATTTAAAAACGATAACTGAGGTTGAATCCCGTCGTGACATGGCTTGTCCGGAATCCTTCTGGTTTACGTATCGGCGTGCCGACAAAATATTCGTAATTTAAGCCCCAAAGTTTGCCGCGTAGGCCGATGACGCCGCCGGTCAATTTATTGCCCACTTGCCATTCCGGTCGGCTTGAACGCACTTCGCCGTGGTCAAGACCGAGGTAGAGTTCGTGGCCTTTGTTCATGACGTTCCATGCCAATTCATTGCGCCACAGCCAGCCACGTTCGCCGGACAAGGTTAGTTCACCGTCAAAGCCGCGCACGCTGTAACGCCCGCCGAGGCTGAATTTGTCTTGTTGCACCAGTGGCGTAAGGTGCCATTGGGCGTTCCAGTTGGTGTTAAAACGAAAGGCTTGGTTGTGAATGCTGAAGGGGTAGGTGAAATCGAGTGAAGCGGTGATAATTTGCATTCGGGAAGTGCCTTCGCCGAAAGCTTCTTCCGGGGCGCGCAGTGCGCGATGGGCACCGGTGCCGCGTTTGTAATTGGCGGTAAGTTGAAGCGTGACCTGCCCGAGATATTGCGTATGGCTCAGTCCCACTTCCCAGCCGGCCGTTCGGCGACGCTGCACTTCGATTTCGGTGTCATTGATGTAATTGGACGATTGGCGCGCCCACAGCCCCGCATTGAGATAGGTTTTGTGTTGGCTGCCACGGGTAATCAAACGGCTTAGGTTCGCTTTCATTTGTCGGCTTTCGCCGGAATAGGTGTAGGATTCAAAGGCGCCGGCAACGGTTTGATGATAAGTGTAACGCGAGCCGGAAAGGGCGAATAAATAATTTTGCCAAGGAATTGAATAATACAGGCTGACATTTTTACTGCCGTAATCGCCTTCGGCTTTGTCGCTGTTGCGTTTGAAACTGCGCGTGCCGCTAAGGTAAAACAGGTCGTTTAAGCGCAGCGCATTGTCCCAAGAAAAGGTTGCCGAGCCTTGCAAACGCCCGGTTGTCTTTGTGCCGGCATCGTCTAAACCGAGTGTTAAATGAAAAGGCAGGCTTTGTTTATATTGAATCACCACGTCCGTTTCGCCCACCGAGTCGGTAGGCGTCAATTCAATGTCGCTTTCCGCACTCGGCACACGTTTTAAATTTTCCAAGCCTTGCTCAATATCGCGCACATTTAATATATCGCCTTGCGCTATCGGCATGGCAAACCACAGAGTACCGCGTGTAGCAAAGGGAATCGCGCTTCGGTCTTGTAATTGAATGCGCCCGACTTTGCCCGGAATCACCGTGAGCACTAACCTTCCCGAACGCAAATCTTGTGGCGCCACCACCACGCGCGTGGTTACAAAGCCATCATCAATCAGCTGATTTTGGATACGACGCAACAGCACATTAATACCTTGCGAACCAATACAGGCCGGCAGGGCAAAATCACCTTTGGCATAGGCGGCCTGCAAGGCCCAAGAAAAACGGCTTGGTTGAATCCGTTGCAGCGGTTTAGATGTCGTTTTGAGCACCGCATTGGCGGGGTGGGCGGTATCGGTATCAGCATTGGCATTGACATCAGCCTCGGCATCGGCATTGAAATCGGTGAGGACCAGTTGATTAATCGGAAAGCATTGCGCTTCGTTGACCGGAAAAGCAACAGATTTCGTTTTTTCGCTTTCCAAGTGCACGTTTGGATTTTGCACTTGCTGCGCTTGAATTTCTGCATCAAGCGCGGTTTGTTGTTGCTGTTGGCGGGCACTGAATTGATTTTCGGCGGTGGAGGGTGTGGTGGGGGCGGCTAATGCAATTGAAGATAAACCCGAAATAAAAACAGATAAAATAAGTTGGAATAAATGGATTTTCTGCATAAAAATAGATAGGTTATTTGTATTTAAATAATATTTATCCTAAGTAAATATATAAAAATTCAATTAATACAATGTGTTAAGTAGCAAATTAAAGCAATTAACCGAAAGGTCATATCATTGAATAATAAAAAGTCGGCATTGGCCAACTTTTTTTAGAGATTATTTTTTTAATAAATCGCGAATTTCCGCAAGCAATTTTTCTTCGTTGGTCGGTTCTGCGACTTTTTCCGCCGGTTTTTTCAGTTTGTTGATGCCTTTCACCATCATGAATATGGCGAATGCGATAATGATAAAGTCAAAAACGTTTTGGATAAACATACCGTAGTTTAAGGTTACCGCCGGAATGTCGCCGTTTGCCGGTTCTAACACTAATTTCAGATCTTTGAAATCTACGCCGCCGGTTAAGATGCCCAATACCGGCATTACCACATCGCCCACGAGGGAACTGACAATTTTGCCGAATGCACCGCCGATAATTACCCCGACGGCCATATCGACCACATTACCGCGCATCGCGAATTCGCGGAATTCCTTAATAAAGCTCATTGAATTGTCCTTTTAGTTAAATTAAGAGGAGGCGTATTATATGAAGTTGACTTAAAAAGTAAACCTCGTTAAAGAAAGAATGAACTCGGCTGGAACAGTTTCTCAATGTCGGATACATTTTTCTTGTCGCTTAAATAAATGACTACGTGATCGCCGTCCTGAATCTCGAGGTTTTTACGTGCAATCAACACGTCGTTATTACGTAAAATCGCACCGATAATACAACCGATCGGCAAACGAAGATCACGTATGCTTCTACCCACGATATTGGACGTATTGACATCGCCGTGCGCAACGATTTCAATCGCCTCGGCAATGCCGTGATGCAAACTTGCTACATTTTTCACGTCGCCTTTGCGCACGTGCCCGAGCAAAGCGGAAATGGTCGCTTGTTGCGGCGAAACGGCAATATCTATGGTGCCGCCTTGAATCAAATTGATATACGCCATACGTTGAATCAACACCATCGCTTTTTGCGCCCCTAAACGTTTCGCCAGCAAGGCGGACATAATATTGGCTTCGTCATCACTGCTCAAGGAAAGGAACACATCAACGGTTTCGATATGTTCTTCAAATAACAAATTTTGATCCGACGCATCGCCGTGAAATACCAGCGTTTTTGATAGCTTTTCCGCCAACATTAGCGCGCGTTCTCCATTGCGTTCAATCAATTTCACCGCGCAATGATCTTCCAATCGCTTCGCCACGCCCGCGGCAATATTACCACCACCGACAATCATCACGCGTTTGTACGGTTTTTCCAACCGCTGTAACTCGCTAATCACCGCTTTAATGTGTTCCGTTGCGCAAATAAAGGTGATTTCGTCACCCGCTTCGATAATGGTTGAGCCTTGCGGCCGAATGGCTTTGTCGTTACGCAAAATCGACACAATGCGGCAATCAATATGCGGCATATGCTGTTTAAACGCCGACAATGCATGCCCCACCAAGGCACCGCCGTAATAAGCTTTCACTACCACTATGCTGATGCGATTTTGAGCGAAGTGCGCCACTTGCAAGGCTCCGGGATACGCGATTAAACGCGTGATTTCTTCCGTCACCAAATTTTCCGGCGAAATCAAGTGATCGATAGGAATGTTTTCATCATTAAACAGCTTGTCTTTTTCACGCAAATATTCGGAATTGCGAATGCGCGCAATGCGTGTTGGGGTGTTGAACAGCGTGTAGCCCATTTGACAGGCCACCATATTGATTTCGTCCGAGGCGGTGACCGCCACCATCAAATCTGCGTCCGCCGCACCTGCATCGCGCAACACCTTCGGTGATGAAGGCGAACCTTGAACCACGCGCAAATCGTGCTTTTCCTGCAACGCTTGCAGTTGTGGCGATTCGTTATCCACCAGCGTGATGTCGTTGTCTTCGCTGACCAAACTTTCCGCCAGCGTCGTGCCCACTTGCCCGGCGCCTAAAATCATAATTTTCATATTTCACTCCTTGTGATCTCAAGGGGACAAATGCCGATTTGCGGCGAATTCAGCGCGCATTTTAACGCCTCGACTTGCCGACAAATTTTATCGGTCACTTCCTCGGCTTGCGCCATTTCTCGTGCCGTTACACCTTCCACGGGTTGCTGAAACAGCACCGCATTCAACAAGCGCTCGGCATGCATTCCGGCACGGCAATAATGCAACACGCCCGGTTCACCGAACAACGTAGCGACTTTGGCAATTTTTGTTGTGGCAATGCCGAGTGCGCCGTCTTCACCGCCAAGTTGGCGAAATAAGTCGTTTTGCGGAAAACCGCCACAGGCCAACAAAAAGGCGCGGCGAAATACCGTATTGCCGCCGCAAGTCATACGCATATGTTGCCAAGCGAACTCAAAATTTGGCTGTTCGGCATAACACGCCGGCAAATCGATCGGCTTTAAAGCAAGGCGAACCAATGCGGTATCGGGTTGGAAATAAAAGGTGGCTGCCGCCGTTTCCAACGCGCCCGTTTCGTAAGCGTCGTCCGCATCTAAAAACGCGATGAATTCGTTGTCGGATTGCAAGGCCCCCCAATTGCGCGCTTTTGCCACGCCACCGTTGCGCGGCATCGCTTCAACGAAGATTTGTTCCGGATAGCGCGCCGCCCACTGTTTGGCCAACGCCAGCGTGTTGTCCGTAGAGGCATCGTCAATCAGCCAAAGTTTGCCTAAACAAACTTGCCCGATCACTGATTGTACTGCGCGCGATAAGGTGCGCTCAGCGTTGTAACAAGGAATAATCACATCGATTTTAGCGAACATTTCGCCCCCTAGGCACGTTTACGCAGTTTAGCGTAATAAAAGCCGTCGCCGCCATTTTCTGTTGGAATAAATTGGAAACCTACCGCACTTTTATCATCGGTAAACGGCAAAGGCAGTAATTCGGCATCCGCCTGTTGGTTCAAAAAGGCTTGAATTTGCTCGCGGTTTTCTTCCGGCAACACAGAACAGGTAGCGTACAGCAAAATGCCGTTTGGTTTGAGTTTCGCCCACAGCGCGTGAAGAATCTTGTTCTGTAATTCCGCCAACTGCGCGATATCCGTTGCTTGACGCAGCCATTTGATATCCGGATGACGACGAATCACACCTGTCGCCGAACAAGGCGCATCAAGCAAAATGCGGTCAAACAGCAGCGTACGTTGGTCGATTTGCGCCAACCATTCGTCGGGACAACTCGCATCGCCGCAAATGACCATTGCCCGTTGATGCAAACGCGCAAGATTTTCCTCCACCCGTTTTAAACGATGCGCTTCCACGTCCAGTGCGATCACCTTAGCTTGCGGCGCCAATTCTAAAATGTGGGTGGTTTTGCCGCCCGGCGCGGCACAGGCATCTAAAATCCATTCGTCATTTTTAGCTTCGAGCAACGTCGCCGCCCATTGCGCACTTAAATCTTGCACCGTTACCGCACCCTCGGCAAAGAGGGGTAATTTCAGCACCGCATTGGGCGCGCTTAAACAAAGGGCATTCGGATGAGTGGCCGTATTAGCTTCAATATCTTGTTCCGCAAGCAATGCGCGATAGTTTTCTGGGGTGTATTTTTGTTCGTTAACGCGCAACCACATGGGCGGCTTTTGATTGTTCGCCTCAATAATTGCACGCCAATTCGGATAGTTTTTTTTCAATTTATCGACAAACCATTCAGGATGCAGCGTTTGCCAATTCTTATCCACCACCGCCAAAATATCACGTTGTTCGCGTAAAAATCGACGCAATACGGCATTCACTAAACCGCGCCAACACTCGGCTTTTAAAGATTTAGCGGCGTTCACCGTTTCGTCCACCGCAGCATGAGTCGGCACGCGCAGATAAACTAATTGATACAAACCGACCAACAATAAGCAATGCACGATGCGTGCTTTGCCCTTGAGCGGTTTATCCACCAAATACTTGATGATTTGTTCCAAGCGCGGCAACACGCGACACACGCCGAAGCAAATTTCTTGCAGCAACGGCAAATCTTGCGCCTTTACGGTTTGTTGCAGTGGCGGAATGAGTGCAGAAAGGGATTGACCTTCGTCTAACACTTGTAAAATGACTTGGGCGGCGATGGCGCGGGTTGAGGGTGCGGCGGTTTGAGTTGCTGTTTTTGCCGATATTGTTGAATGAGGCTTTTTAACTAAATGGGATTTTTTCATTAGGCAAGCACCTTACCCTAAGATTTTATTAAGCGGAAACCATGCTGCGCGGCCATTTAATAAATCTTGTGCCGACATCGGTTTTTTGCCGGCCGGCTGTAATTGCAAAAGATTTAACACACCGTCGGCGGTGGCAACTTGAATACCGCTTTTATCGGCTCGTAAAATCGTGCCCGCAGGTTTCTCTTGATGCGGCAACACTTCCGCTTGGTACACTTTCAAGGTTTGCGGATGACCTTCTTGGTCTGTTGCGGAAAAATACGCCATCGGCCAAGGATTAAAAGCGCGGATGTTGCGTTCAAGCTGCGCAGCGGGAAGCGCCCAGTCTAATTTCGCTTCTTCTTTGGAAAGTTTGTCGGCGTAGTTACTTTGCTCATCATCTTGTTTTTCGGCGCTAAATTTACCGTTTTCTAAGTGATCCAATACGTCGATTAACGCCGGTGGCGCTAATTGCGCTAATTTATGGTAAAGGTCGCTGGAAGTTTCCGTTGGCAAAATATCGCAATAAACCTTATGTAGCATATCGCCGGTATCTAAACCTTCGTCCATTTGCATAATGGTAATGCCGGTTTGTGCGTCGCCCGCCCAAATGGCGCGCTGAATCGGCGCCGCACCGCGCCAACGCGGAAGAATTGAACCGTGCACGTTCAAACAGCCTAAACGCGGCGCATCCAGCACCGCTTTCGGTAAAATCAAACCATACGCCACCACAACCATCACATCCGCATTAAGCGCGTTAAGTTCGGCCTGCGCGGCTTCTTGACGGAGGGATTTCGGCTGATAAAGCGGAATATTATGTTGTTCTGCAAGCTGTTTCACCGGGCTTGCTTGCAATTTTTTGCCGCGGCCGGCGGGTTTATCGGGCTGCGTATAAACCGCAATCACGTTGTGTCGGGAATTGAGAAGCGCTTGCAAATGCTGTGCAGCAAAATCCGGCGTGCCGGCGAAGATAATATTGAGTGGTTTCATCATGTTCTGCGTTATGGTTCAGGTAAACGGTGCGCGATTTATCGTGTGTCGCGGGCAACTGACTTGCCGAGGAAGTGCGCCGGAGCACCGCATTGAAGTGGCTTTGGTTGCGGCTTCGTAATAAGGCGTGTTGCGACGAAGTCGCCGATCAGCACCGCATTGAAGTCGCGTTTTTCCGCTTTCGGCGTTTCCTTTGCTAAGCGGCAAGAGGAAAAGTTAAAAGTGCGGTCGAGACAACCGCACTTTCGTTAGTTATTCGTTTTTCGCAAGCTGCTTTTTGTATTTCAGCAACTTTTCTTTAATTCGTTGACGTTTCAGCGGGGAAAGATAATCCACAAACAAAATACCGTTAAGATGATCGATTTCATGTTGAATACAAATGGCCAGTAAGCCGTCCGCATCTAAGGTGAATTCTTTGCCGTTACGATCCAGCGCTTTTACCTTCACTTTTTCTTTACGCGGCACCAAAGCGCGAAAGCCGGGAATCGATAAGCACCCTTCTTCGATACCGGTTTCGCCTTCAGAGGCCAGAATTTCAGGGTTAATCAATACCAGCTGGTGTTGCTTGTCGCCTTCGATATCGATAGTAACAATACGTTGCAAAATATCCACTTGCGGCGCAGCCAAACCAATACCTTCTTGCTGATACATGGTGTCGAACATATCGTCCACAATGTTACGGATTTCGTCATTCACGTCGGTGACGGGTTTGCAAACAACTTTCAAGTGTTCGTCGGGATAAATTAATACATTCAGTGCGGTCATAATTTCTCTTGTTTTGTAACGCTAAATAGTGGCGGGATTGTAGCACAGGAAGCTTAAGCTGTCCTGAATTTGCATTAACCGAACTCCAATTCCACAGCGTTTTCGCCTAACATATTCACCAGTTCCGTAAGGATTTCGTCAGTCGGGTTAATTGACCATTGAACGCCGAGACGTAACAAAGCGCGACCTTTCGGACTTTGATAATAAACGTTAATAGGCAAGCTGCCGCCGCTGGCCGGCGCAAGCGTTTCCTTTAATCGTTTAACAAATATCGGCGTAATTTGTTCGTCTGACAGGCTGATAGCCAGCGATTTGGCATAGCGCGAACGCGCGTCATCCAGCGTCATTAAGTCGCGCACGGTCATTTTTAGCCCACCCGCGAAATCATCGACGCTGACTTGGCCGGAAACAACCACCACGGTGTCTTTTTGCAATTTTTCGCCGAATTGTTCAAGCGCTTCGCCGAATAAGGTGATATCCAAGCGACCGGATCTATCGTCAAGTGTTGCAATGCCTAAACGGTTACCTTTTTTGGTGACGGCAATGCGCGAGGCGATCACAAGCCCCGATGCGGTGCTGATTTGGCCTCTGCGATTCGGTACTAATTCTTTTAAACGCGTAGGACTGTAATGGGAGAGCTCCTTCAAATAACGGCTGATCGGATGACTGCTTAAATAAAGGCCTAAGGTTTCACGTTCGCCATCGAGGATTTGTTTTTCCGTATAAGGCGGCGTATTGGCATAGGCGTTTTCTACTTCTTCGTGAGTTTCGGTCAACACGCCGAACATATCCGATTGACCCGACGCTTCATCTTTGGCGTGCTGATCGGAAGCTTTCAGCGCATCTTCCAAATTCTTAGTAAGCGCCGCGCGGTGAGGCCCTAATTTGTCGAAGGCGCCGGACATAATGAGGCTTTCAAAAGTGCGGCGATTAATCTTTTTCAAATCCACGCGCGCGCATAAATCGAATAAATCTTTGAAGAAACCGCCCTCGTTACGCGCGGTGATCAAGGCTTCAATCGGCCCTTCGCCCACACCTTTGATGGCGCCAATGCCGTACACGATTTCGCCATTTTCGTTCACGCTGAAATGATGCTTGCCGACATTAATATCCGGCGGCGTAACTTTTAAGCCCATGCGTAAACATTCGTCGTACAAACCAACAATTTTGTCGGTGTTGTCCATTTCCGAGGTCATCACGGCAGCCATAAATTCTGCCGGGAAATGGGTTTTCAGCCATAAAGTTTGGTAAGACACCAAAGCATAAGCGGCGGAGTGGGATTTATTAAAACCGTAGCCGGCGAATTTTTCCACCAAATCGAAAATCTTCATGGCAAGCTCGCCGTCCACGCCGTTTTTAATCGCGCCTTCCTCAAACACGGAGCGTTGTTTCGCCATTTCTTCCGGTTTTTTCTTACCCATCGCGCGGCGCAATAAATCTGCCCCGCCAAGTGTGTAACCGGCTAACACCTGAGCGATTTGCATAACCTGTTCTTGATATAAAATAATGCCGTACGTAGGTTCTAAAATCGGCTTTAAACTTTCATGCTGATAATTCGCATCAGGATAAGAGACTTCTTCACGCCCATGTTTACGGTCGATAAAGTTATCCACCATGCCCGATTGCAAAGGCCCCGGACGAAACAATGCTACCAACGCGATAATATCTTCGAAGCAGTCCGGCTGCAGACGTTTAATCAGATCTTTCATGCCACGCGATTCCAATTGGAATACGGCGGTAGTTTCAGAGCGTTTCAATAAATCAAAGGATTCTGCATCATCTAATGGAATCGCCGCAATATCGATGGGTGGTTTGCCTTCGCTCGTCATACGGGCATTGATCATATCCAGCGCCCATTTGATGATGGTGAGCGTGCGCAATCCTAAGAAGTCGAACTTCACAAGGCCGGCGTATTCCACGTCGTTTTTATCGAAGTGAGTCACCGGATGCAAGCCCTCATTATCGCAATACAGTGGGGCGAAATCAGTAATCAAGGTCGGCGAAATTACTACGCCACCGGCATGTTTCCCGGCATTTCGAGTGACACCTTCCAATTTGCGCGCCATATCAATGAGCGCCTGCACCTCCTCATCACTGTCATAAGCGGCCTGTAGTTGCGGTTCCATTTCAAAAGCTTTCGCAAGGGTCATACCCGGATCGGGCGGAACCAGTTTGGAAATACGATCCACGAAACCGTAAGGATGTCCTAACACACGTCCTACATCACGGATAACCGCTTTCGCCGCCATCGTACCGAAGGTGATGATTTGCGACACCGCACCGCGCCCGTAAGTTTCCGCTACGTGCTCGATCACCCGATCGCGCCCGTCCATACAAAAATCCACGTCGAAGTCAGGCATGGAAACCCGTTCCGGATTTAAGAAACGTTCGAACAGCAAGTCAAATTCTAGCGGATCGAGATCAGTGATTTTCAACGCATAGGCCACCAACGAACCCGCACCAGAACCGCGTCCCGGCCCAACCGGAATGTCGTTATCTTTCGACCACTGAATAAATTCCATCACGATCAAGAAGTAGCCCGGGAAACCCATTTGGTTAATAACGTCAAGTTCCACTTGCAAACGTTTATCGTATTCCGTGCGTTTTGCCGCCCGCTCCTTTTCATCCGGGAACAAAAAAGCCAAACGTTCTTCCAAACCATCTTTGGCTTTTCGCACCAAGAAATCTTCCGTTGTTAAATCGCCTGTTGGAAATTGCGGTAAGAAATATTGCCCGAGGCGCAAAGTCACGCTACAACGCTGCGCAATCAATAGCGTATTTTCCAATGCTGACGGAATATCCGCAAATAGCGCACACATTTCTTCTTCGCTACGAAAATATTGTTGCTCGCTATAACGTTTCGGACGTTTCGGATCATCTAAAGTATAGCCGTCATGAATCGCTACGCGAATTTCGTGCGCCTCAAAATCATCGGATTTTAAAAACACCACATCATTGGTCGCCACTAACGGCAAGCCGGTTTCTTTTGCGAGTTTCAAGGCAGCTTTGATGTAACGTTCTTCATCTGTTCTACCGGTGCGCGACAACGCAAGATAAAAATGGTCAGGAAAAAATTCTTGATAAAATTTAACCGCGCTTTGCGTTTCGGAGAGATTCTCTTTGAGTAACTTTTTGCCTACATCGCCTTTGGTACCGCCGGATAAAATAATGACGCCCTCACGATGTTCAATCAACCAATCTTGGTCAATACAAGGTAAATCGACATAACCGCGTTGATAGGCTTTGGAAAGGAGTAAAGTAATATTTTTATAACCGGCGTTATTTTTTGCCAGCAATGTCAATTCGAACGGTTCATCGCCAAACATTGCGCTTTTCACCAGCACATCGGTGCCAATAATCGGTTTGATACCGGAAGACAGAGCTTCGCCGTAGAACCGCACCACACCGCAAAAATTGGTAAAATCCGTCAGTGCCATCGCCACCATATTATTTTCTGCACAAGCTTTTACCAAGGGTTTTACTTTGGCGATGCCGTCAATCATAGAAAAATCCGTATGCACTCGGAGATGAACGAAGCGGGGTTGTGTCATTTAAAATCCTTGCTGTTAAAAGCCCAATACGATTGATCTTTGGAGGGTATTTTTACAGCCGCGTATTATACGAGAATTTAAGAGGCAAATCTTGCCTCTATCCCAAAACTATGGCAAGTAAACACTCAACGCCAAGAAATCGCCGTTTCTTGTATCTCATCAAACAGCACTATAAAAAACGCTAAATTTTTTGCTATGATAGGCAAGATTTTTTTGGGGCTCACCTATGTCACATCAATTAAAACAACCCTTTCGTGCTGTTATATCCGATCTGGACGGCACTTTATTAAACAGCAACCATGTAATTGGTGATTTCACTATCGATACCTTAAACAGACTTGAACAACAAGGCATCGATATCGTCTTGGCAACCGGTCGCAACCATACGGACGTATCTTCTATCCTCGCTAAAATCGGAGCGGAACGCGCACTCATGATTACCTCAAACGGCGCAAGAGTACGCGACTTAAAGGGCAATTTACTCTACAGCAACAGTTTGCCGGAAGAAACTGTATTCAAGCTTTACCAAACACCGTTCGATACAACGAAAGTCTGTTTGAATACATACCAAGATGAAGGCTGGTTTATCAATAAAGACGTACCCGCATTAAGAAAATTTCACCAAGACTCCGGTTTTATGTACGAAGTGGTCAATTTCGCCCGACACCACGCCCGCAATGTGGAAAAAGTATTTTTTATTGGAAAAACGCCGGAAGATCTTATTGAAGTGGAAAATTATTTGCGCGAACACTTCGGCAACGAAACGACGATTGTCTATTCAGCGCTCGCTTGCTTAGAGGTTATGAATAAAAACGTCTCAAAAGGCGACGCCCTAAAACAAGTGCTGGCTCTACGCGATTACGATCTAAAAGATTGCATCGCGTTTGGTGACGGCATGAATGACATGGAAATGCTATCCTCCGTAGGCAAAGGTTGTATTATGGAAAACGCAGATACACGCTTAAAAGCGGCTTGCCCACAGTTGGAACAAATCGGAACAAATAAAAACGAATCCGTAGCAAAATATCTCCGCCAAACATTTGGAATGAAATAATGTGGCAAGCAATCTTGTGTGTTAGCGTGGGTGCGGTGCTCGGCGCATTAGGAAGATGGGGCTTAAGCCAATGGCTAAATCCTATTTTTTCTGCTTTTAACTTTGGTACGCTATTCGTTAATTTTGTCGGTTGTTTTCTTATCGGCCTGTTAATGGCCTTTTTCTGGCAATTTCCGCAGTTTAACGGCTTATGGAAATTATTCTTGAATACCGGCTTTCTCGGCGCATTTACCACTTTTTCTTCTTTTTCATCGGAAACGATCGAATTGTTCATGTCAGAAAAATGGCTAAACGGGTTAGTTGTCATTTTGCTCCATGTGACGGGCGGTCTATTTAGCACCGCATTGGGCCTGGTATTGTACGGGCTTTTGGTTAAATCCTAACTAAAAATCCTCATCCGGTGTAAAACCAATCAAATCGGCAAAGTCTTCACGATAAAATCCGTGAGAAAGCATATATTGCCAAATTTTTTGCCTGCTTTTTGGGGTTTGCTTTTCCCCGTAATAAGGAAATTTCTTTTTCAGCACGCGCAATGCAATCATCGACCAATCCACCGTTGACTCCTCCAATGCGGTCTCAATCACATCTTCCGGCACGCCTTTCAATTGACGAAGTTCTTGTTTAATGCGATTTACGCCATAACCACGTTGCGCTCGAGCATTAATATAATTCTCCGCAAAACGACGATCGCTCTGCCAGTGTTTTTGCTGACAATAACGAAGGACGTTTTCAATTTCTTGTTCCGAAAACATTTTCTCTTGCATTTTATTGCGCAGTTCAAATTCACTATACTCACGGCGAGCAAGCAAATTCACCACATAACTTAAAGCCATATCAGACATATTTTTGTGCCATAAAAAAGTGCGGCCAAATTACATTCATTTTGACCGCACAGAAATAAAATAAGAATCAGATTTTATAGTTCGTTGTCGGCAGTATCGTCGTCGAGTTGCTCAATATCTGCCATTAGTGCCTGTTCGGGATTTGCAACCAATTCCGCACGAAGTTTAGCTTCAAGTTCGTCCGCTTTCGCCGGGTTTTCATGCAACCATTTCATAGCGTTTGCTTTACCTTGGCCAATCTTTTCACCGTTGTAGGCATACCAAGCGCCGGATTTCTCCACAAGTTTATGTTTTACACCCAATTCAATCAGTTCGCCGGCCTTTGAAATGCCTTCGCCATAAAGGATTTGGAAATCCACTTGACGGAAAGGGGCGGCCAATTTATTTTTCACCACTTTCACGCGGGTTTCGTTACCTATTACTTCGTCGCCGTCTTTCACCGAACCGGTGCGACGAATATCCAGTCGCACGGAAGAATAGAATTTCAGCGCGTTACCGCCCGTTGTAGTTTCCGGATTGCCGAACATCACACCGATTTTCATCCGAATTTGGTTAATAAACACGACTAAGCAGTTTGCATTTTTAATTTGACCGGTCAATTTACGTAACGCTTGCGACATCAAACGCGCTTGTAAACCCATATGCGAATCGCCCATTTCGCCTTCGATTTCCGCTTTCGGCGTCAATGCAGCGACAGAGTCCACAATCACAACGTCCACCGCACCGGAACGTACTAAAGCGTCACAGATTTCCAACGCTTGCTCGCCGTTATCCGGTTGGGAAACCAATAATTCTTTCACATCTACGCCAAGTTTCGCCGCATAAATCGGATCCAGCGCATGTTCCGCATCAATAAAGGCACAGGTTTTACCTGCTTTTTGCGCTTGCGCAATAACGGAGAGAGTTAGCGTAGTTTTACCGGAGGACTCCGGCCCGAAGATTTCGACGATGCGTCCCATCGGCAAACCGCCGATCCCCAACGCTACATCCAGGCCGATTGAGCCGGTTGAAACCGATTCAACATCAAGCGCTTTGGTATCGCCCAATTTCATAATCGAACCCTTACCAAATTGCTTTTCAATTTGACCTAATGCCGCCGCAAGGGCTTTTTGTTTTTCTTCTTGAGTCGCCATGTTATAACCTTAACCTTTTTTATTAAACGGAATAAAATTTCGTGTAGATTCTATCTGTATTGATATACAGTATCAAGAGAAATTTTGATCTTTGCAAAAAAATGTGAAAAAGATCGCAAAGTTTATATAGTTTTGCTTAAAAATTAACGATTTAGATAATCCCATAAGGCATTAAGTGATGCGCTGGCGTCTTGTGTGCCCAAATCGTACATGGCTTGAATTTTTGCCGGATTTTTTTCTAAACGGCCGATTTTGAGATCTTGCGAAGGGCGAATCACAAAAATTTCCCCCGTCTCCTCCGCTTTTAGCACCGCATCCAATTGCCAATTATAAACCTCATGGCGATTTATCAACGCTTCCGCCAATTTAGGATATTTCCAATAAAAAAGAGAAGGCAAAACGGCAGACATCTTTTCTTTCCGATAACCCGCTGAGCGAGTAAGCACGACAATCCATTTATCGCAACCGCACGTACGGGCAAAATCAAGCGGAATACTGTCCACAATGCCGCCGTCTAAATATTTTTGCCCGTCCAGTTCCACCATTTTCGAGACGAACGGCATTGCAGAGGTGGCGCGCAGTACTTCCATTTGCGCAAACACATCACTGATTTTACGATATTCTGCAGCACCGCTTTCAACATTCGTCAGCGTTGCGTAAAACTTAACAGCGGATTGCGCAAAGGCCGCTTGGTCGAAAGGATCGAGTGTCATCGGCAGTTCATAAAAAGCAAAATCTTTATTTATGATATTACCCGTGGTAAGCAAACTGCAAAGCCCCATATAACGTTTATCGCCGAGGAATTCGAGGTTATAACGCAACGCCCGCCCTTTTTGATTGGAAGCATAATTTACGCCAAACAACGCCCCTGCCGACACGCCCACGATCGTATCAATGTTAATCCGCTGTTCCAACAACACATCCAGCACCGCCGCGCTAAAAAGCCCGCGCATTCCGCCGCCTTCTAATACTAATCCGATTTTCATCGCGTTCCTTATTCCTAAATGGGCGCAAATTCTAACATTTTTTTAGCTTTAACTTGGCTAACAATATATTGAGTAAAATTCAAAGTAAATTAAATGCAATAACAGCACCGCATTGGAATTGGTTCCAATGCGGTGCTATTTGATGAAGGTAATTTTCGCTTTGTGTAGTCGCTATATTATGGCGATTTTTCTAAGTGCAAACTAACCGTTTAAAATCGTACGCAAACGATCTAACTGACTTTGCGTTTGCTGTTGTTTTTGTTCCGTCGTTAATTTTGGTTTGTCACGTTCCCACAGTACATCGTCATGTGGCAACTCGACTAAGAAACGGCTCGCTTCAGGGCGCACCAATTCGCCGTATTGCCGGCGTTCACGACAAAGAGAAAAGGTCAACGCTTTTTGCGCACGCGTAATGCCCACATAAGCCAAACGGCGCTCTTCTTCCACATTGTCTTCGTCGATGCTGGTTTGATGCGGCAAAATGCCTTCTTCCATGCCGATTAAATACACGTATGGAAACTCCAAACCTTTGGACGCATGCAAAGTCATCAGTTGCACCTGATCGCTTTCATCATCGTCCTCGCTGCGCTCAAGCATATCGCGTAAAGTCAAGCGCGTAACCACTTGATTAAGATTCATCGGTTCGTTGGTTTCGTCACCTTTAAGCATATCCGCCACCCAATCAAACAAGGTCGCGACGTTTTTACTTTGCATTTCTGCCGCTTTCGGGCTTACGGCATATTCATACAAATATTCTTCGTAATGCATCGCCGACAGCATCGAGCGCACGGCACGTGCCGGTTCGGAACGCTGTATTTCGTCGTGAAGTTCCACGATCCAACGCCCGAATTTTTGCAGCGCATCATAAGCTTTCGGCGTGACACGTTGAATCAGTTCAAATTCAAAAATCGTCTCAAACAAACTAATGTGCTTTTCTTGTGCCAATTCGCCCAATTTTTGCAAAGTCGCCGTACCGATTTCACGTTTTGGCGTGTTCACAATACGCAAAAATGCCGCATCATCGTCCTGATTCACCACCAAGCGCAAATAAGCCATCATATCCTTGATTTCAGGGCGCGAGAAAAACGACGTACCGCCGGAAATTTTGTAGGGAATACGGTTTTGCATCAACACTTTTTCCAGCAAACGCGATTGATGATTACCGCGATATAAAATCGCGTAATCTTTATATTTGGTTTTATGGCTGAAACGGTGCGCAATCAATTCCGCAGCAATGCGCTCCGCTTCGTGTTCTTCGTTTTTCGCTTCAATTACCAATAATTTTTCGCCTTCACCGATCGAGGAAAACAATTTTTTGTCGAACACGTGCGCGTTGTTATCGATCAAAATATTCGCGCAATGCAAAATGCGTTGGGTGGAACGATAATTTTGTTCCAGCTTAATCACTTGCAAACGTGGAAAATCATCACGCAACCGCACCATATTTTCCGGTCGCGCGCCACGCCATGAATAAATGGATTGATCGTCATCGCCCACCACAGTGAAACAGGCGCGCTCGCCCACTAACAACTTAATCAATTCATATTGACTGGTATTGGTGTCTTGATATTCGTCCACCAACAAATAACGGATTTTCATTTGCCATTTTGAGCGCACTTCTTCATTTTGCCTGAATAACAACGTCGGCAATATAATCAAATCATCAAAATCTAACGCGTTGTAAGCACGAATTTGTGCTGCATAGCGCTCATAACATTTGGCGAAAGTTTGATATTTGGCATCGCGCGCAAGCGCATAAGCTTGCTTCGGCGAAATTAAATCGTTCTTCCAGTTGGAAATCGCCGCAACCAGCTCGCGCAACAAATCCTTATCTTCTTTTAACACGTCTGCAGTGAGTTCTTTGACGAGTGCGAATTGATCGTGCTCGTCGAACAAAGTCATATTTGATTTAAACCCGAGAGCTTTATATTCGTGCTTGATGATGTCAAAACCCAGCGTATGGAAAGTGGAAACCGTCAAGCCCTTGGATTGTTCTTTGCCGATGGAATGCGCGACACGCTCCTTCATTTCACGTGCGGCTTTATTAGTGAAAGTAACGGCTGCAATGTGCTTTGGCAAATAACCGCAATGTGCGATTAAATGAGCGATTTTGTTGATAATCACGCGCGTTTTACCGGAGCCCGCCCCGGCTAACACAAGACAAGGCCCGCTGACGAATTCGACAGCTTGTTGCTGTTGGGGATTTAGTTTCATGTTTATTGTAAATATGTATTCATAAAAACTTGGTTTTTACCGCTTCACTCCTTCGTTTAGGAGAGATGACAACGAAGCGATAAAAAAAATAGAAAATACCGAAATTATGGAGCAGTTGCACAACGCTAAAATTACCCTTGCAAAATAGCACCGCATTGAAGCCGCTTTCAATGCGGTGCTATCTTTTAATGCAAACTCAAACTTTAATGTATCCAGTAAAATTTCGGTAGAGTCGAGAGGTGCCGCCACAGTACCGCATTCGGACAAGGCGAAGAGTGCGCTTAGTAAAAATAATGTTTTTTCATCGCGCTTTTAAGGCTTGTAATACCGGCATCGGAACTAACGCCGACACATCCCCACCATGCAAATAAATCTCGCGCACAATAGTGGACGAGACAAATGCCCATTTTTCGGTCGGCGGGAAAAATAAACTGTCCACACCTTCGGTTAATAAACGATTAAGCGCAGCAAGTTGCAATTCATATTCAAAATCCGTCGTGGTACGCACACCACGAATAATGGCGGAAATATGGCGCGCTTGAATCACTTTTGCCAATAAATCAGAAAAGCCGAACACTTCTACATTCGGTAAATGCGCAACAGAGCGACGCGCCAATTCTACTCGTTCTTCCAGCGAGAAGAGCGGATTTTTGCGCGGACTGTTCGCCACCGCCACCCAAACGCGCGGAAAAATAGCCGCACTTCGCACAATAATATCTAAATGCCCGTTAGTGAGCGGGTCAAAGGTGCCGGGATAAATTACCGAACTGGCTGTCGTCATCATTGCGCTCCAAATAAGGTTTTAATAAATCTAACAAACGTTGTAACGCGCCTTGATTTTCCACTAATACTTCATGGCCGGCCCATCCAAGACGTTTACGCGCCGCTTGCGAATTAAGCAGCGCTTCTACTGCGCGTTCCAGCGCGTCTGCGCTTGCATTCACTTCTAGCACACCTTGCACTTCCAGTAGCATTCGAAATACTTCGGGAAAATTAAAAGTATGCTTGCCGCTAATCACCGGAATTTTAAAGGCCAACGGTTCAAGCGGATTATGTCCGCCGTGTTTCACTAAGCTGCCACCTACAAAGGCAATATCAGACACACCGTACATCACCATCATTTCCCCCATGGTGTCGCCCAAAATCACTTGCGTATCAGCACTCGGCAGTTCCCCCGTAGAACGACGGATAAAATGAAATTTTTCCTGTTGCAGTAATCTGGCTACCGCATTAAACCGTTCGGGATGACGCGGTACAAGCAACAACAATAAATTCGGGTATTTTTTCAGCAAGCGACGGTGAGTTTTTAGAATGATTTCCTCTTCGCCTTCGTGCGTGCTGGCAGCAATCCATACCGAACGTTGCAACCGCCACTGATGGCGCAAGATTTCAATGCGGTGCTGAAGTTCACTCGTAATTACCAAATCATACTTAATGTTACCGGTAAGCTGCAGCTTTTCTTTTGGATAACCGAGCTCCAAAAAACGTTTACCGCTGATTTGATCTTGCGGCGCAATCAAACTAATTTGCGACCACATAGACTGTAAATGCGTACGCACTTTGCCGTAACGACGCGCAGAACGTGCCGACAAACGAGCATTTGCCACAATAAAAGGCACATTTCGACAATGTAGTTGTCGGATTAGATTCGGCCAGAGTTCCGTTTCAATTACAATGCACAATTTCGGCCGGATAAAATCAATGAAACGATTGATTGCACAGGGTAAATCATAAGGCAAATAGCAATGCGTCACGTCGCTGCCAAAAGCGACTTTGACGCGGTCGGAACCGGTCGGCGTAACCGTAGTAAATGTGATGGGTAAAGCCGGATAAGTTTGCCGAATTTTGCGCACCAACGGCGTAGCGGCAATGACTTCACCTACGGAAGCTGCATGAATAATGATGCCGTGCGGATTCGGTTTAGCCAACGCGCCGTAAAATCCATAGCGTTCGCCGAGTCTTTTTCGATAATTTGGCGCCTTAAAACCACGCGTCCACATAAAGATAAGCACCAGCGGCTGAATGAGGTACATCAGGCCGGTATAAAAAAAACGCCACATAAATTAAATTCGGTTATACTTACGAAAATTTTCAGTAGTATAGCAAAAAAAGGATCGGAATATGCCAACAATTAGCGTTGCCATGATCGTGAAAAACGAAGCGCAAGATCTCGCGCAATGCTTGGAAACAGTACAAGGTTGGACGGATGAAATCGTAATTTTGGACTCCGGTAGCACAGACGACACCAAACGAATCGCATTAAATTACGGCGCCAAATTCTATGAAAATGCCGATTGGCCGGGTTTCGGCAAACAGCGTCAACTCGCCCAGCAATATGTTACAAGCGATTATGTGCTTTGGCTGGATGCCGACGAACGCGTCACACCCGAATTACGCGAATCCATTAAACAGGCTGTGCAACTTGATTCGCCCCATACCGTTTATGAACTGCCGCGCGTAAGCGAAGTATTCGGGCGTGAAATTCGCCATTCGGGTTGGTATCCGGATTATGTGGTGCGCCTATATCGCACCGATTACGCGAACTATAACGATTCCTTAGTACATGAAAAAGTGGAATTTCCGGCAAATGCACGTATTGAAAAACTGAAAGGCAATTTGCAACATTTCACTTATAAAAGCATTCATCATTACTTAGTGAAATCGGCGAACTACGCGAAAGCTTGGGCGGATCAACGCCAAGCCAAAGGCAAAAAAGCTACGCTTTGGCAAGGTGTCAGCCACGCTATCGGTTGTTTTGTGAAAATGTATCTGTTAAAAGCCGGTTTCTTAGACGGTAAACAAGGCTTTCTGCTCGCCGTGCTTTCGGCGCATTCTACCTTGGTAAAATATGCAGATTTGTGGGAACGAGAGCAACATTAAGGCAAACAAAATTAAGGCAAACAAAAAAGTGCGGTAAATTTGATCTACCGCACTTTTTGTTTTCTGATCGAATGAAAATTAATTTTTTGCTGCTGCCGCGGCTTTCACAATCACCGCAAAAGCAGGTGCTTTAAGTGATGCACCACCGACTAATGCACCGTCGATATCCGGTTGGGTAAATAATTCTGCTGCATTTGAATCATTTACGGAACCGCCGTATTGGATAATTACTTGGTCTGCCACTGCCTGGGATTTTTTCGCGATATGACTGCGAATGAACGCATGTACTGCCTGCGCTTGCGCCGGCGTGGCGGATTTGCCGGTACCGATTGCCCAAATCGGTTCGTAAGCGATTACCGCACCATTAAAGGCTTCAACGCCTAACGCATTGAGCACCGCATCGATTTGACGCGCGCACACTTCTTCGGTCTTACCCGCTTCGTTTTCCGCTTCGGATTCACCGATGCACAATACCGGCACTAAACCCGCTTCTTTTAATGCGCAGAATTTTTTCGCGATGAATTCATCGCTTTCTTTATGATAGGTGCGACGCTCGGAGTGACCGATAATAATATATTTAGCCCCGAAATCTTTTAACATTTCAGTGGAAATATCGCCGGTAAATGCACCTTTTACGTTCACATCCACGTTTTGTGCGCCTAAGGCGATTTGACTGCCTTTTAAGGCAGCTTCTGCTTCGGCAAGATACATCACCGGCGGAGCGATTGCCACGCCGCAGCCTTCAACACCGGCTAATTCAGTTTTTAGATGTTCGATTAATTCTTTGGTAAACGCTTTACTACCGTTTAATTTCCAGTTACCCATAACTAAGGGACGACGTGCCATTTTAGTTTCTCCGTATTAATTAATAACGCGGCTACTATACCAAATTTTCAATTTGATTTTTTGTTCAAAATCACAAATCTAAAATTTTTCTCCTCGAGCGCGTGCTTCTTTGGCATGAAAAAGCTACAATTTACTGTATAGAATCAATAAAAAATAACCAATTTTATAAAAATGAAGATTTTCAAAGCCGAACAATGGAACATTGAAGTACTATTGCCTCTTTTTGAACATTACCGTCGCGCCAACGGAATGACGGAAAACCCCGAGCGTACTCTAACTTTCTTAACCAATCGCATTCGTTTTAATGAAAGTCTATTTTTTATCGCAGTAGATGAACAGGATGTAGATAAACAAGATAAAGCGGTAGGCTTTATTCAACTTTATCCCCGCCTCTCTTCCTTACAGTTACAACGTTATTGGCAATTAACCGATATTTACGTAACAAATCGTCCCCAACAAGCGGAAATTTATGCGGCGTTAATCTCCAAAGCGAAAGATTTCGTACTTTATACCCAGTCAAACCGCCTCGTCGCCGAATTAGGACAAGCCCAACATAAATTGTTAGAACGCGAAGGCTTCAAATTAAATCCGAAAAAAAGCCTGTTTGAATTGAGTTTATAATGCAAACCGAACTGCAATCTTATTGGGATTATTTGCGCATTGAACGCCAGGTCAGTCCGCACACGCTCGTTAACTATCAACGCCAACTCAATGCGGTGCTAAAATTGCTTGCCGAGCAAGACATTCGACAATGGCAGCAAATTACACCGAACATCGTGCGTTTTGTTCTAGTACAAAGTAAAAAAGCCGGACTCAAAGAAAAAAGCCTGGCTTTACGTTTGTCTGCCCTTCGGCGATTTTTTAGTTATTTGGTGCAACAAGGCAAATTAAACGTTAACCCTGCCACCGGCATCTCCGCACCAAAAGCAGGTAAGCATTTGCCGAAAAATATCGACAGCGATCAAATTCAACTATTATTCGCCAATGACAGTAAAGAACCTATTGATATTCGCGATCGGGCGATTTTAGAGCTTATGTATAGTTCAGGCTTACGTTTATCGGAATTGCAAGGCTTGAACTTAAACAGCATTAACACGCGAACACGAGAAGTACGCGTGTTAGGGAAAGGGAATAAAGAACGCATTGTACCATTCGGACATTACGCCTCGCGCGCGCTGCAACAATGGCTTAAAGTGAGGTTACTCTTCAATCCGAAAGATGAGGCCTTATTCGTCAGCCAATTAGGCAACCGCATTTCCCATCGCTCCATTCAAAAACGGTTGGAAACATGGGGGATTCGTCAAGGCTTAAGCAGTCATTTGAACCCGCATAAACTGCGCCATTCTTTTGCCACGCATATGTTAGAAGCCAGTTCCGATCTGCGCGCGGTACAAGAATTGCTCGGACACAGAAATCTTTCTACAACCCAAATTTATACCCATCTCAATTTCCAACATCTCGCTGATGTTTATGACCAAGCTCATCCACGCGCGAAGCGGAAAAAGTAAGTGTTTTTCGGAAGTTTTGTCTTTTGGTTTGAGCACCGCATTGGAAACGATTATAGACGCGCTAATTAAACCACAGAATTGAACATCGGTTTGAGCACCGCATTGGGGCGGCTTGGTGATTCGTTTATGCGACGAATACCGCGTTTCCGTTTTCCCACCGCGTCTCATGACCACTTGTCTTTGGCCGTTTAACTTCTCTTGGGATGTTTGTCTTTCTCCCCTTTTACGATTTTTCGCCAATAAAAAACCCCGGCCTTGTGACCGGGGTTCCTTTCGTATCTACCTGGCGGTGCCCTACTCTCACATGGGGAAGCCCCACACTACCATCGGC